>CAYOBK010000165.1:0-14619 GCA_964402275.1 uncultured Bauldia sp. | reverse complement strand
TTGTCAATTTAGCTGTTGTGCGGCCGCATCCGTCACAATGTGACAACGCAGCAACAGATCTAGCGGCCAACTAATCTTAACAGATTAGCGTGACCGCTAGGAGTCAAACCGCCGAGGTGAATGGGGTCTATGCATGACGCTCCTCGTTTGGTTGAGCGCGGACCCCATGAGACAAACGCGGCCGAACAGTCGCAGGTTAGCAACTGCGGTCTCGAGCGGCTGCCTGGGATTTCCCTGCGCGAAGAGTCGCTTCCCGCCTCGCTGCCGGCCCAAGGTTCCGATAAGAAAGTGATCGGCATGACGGACCCACAGACCATTCTCGAAGTTCGGAACCTGACCAAGTCCTATGGCGGCAAGAAGGCGCTGGATTCCGTCAGCCTTTCGGTCAAGGCGGGCGAATTCGTTGCCCTGATCGGCACCAACGGCGCCGGCAAGACGACGCTGCTGCAGGTGCTCGCCGGTCTGTTCGCGCCCGATTCAGGCGACGTCAGCGTTCTCGGCTTCGACATGAAGCGACAGTCCGCCAGGGCGCTGTCCAAGATCGGCGTGGTTTTCCAGCAACCGACGCTCGACCTTGAACTCAGCGTCCAGGCGAACCTCGTCTATCATTCCGATCTCCACGGCCTGCCCCGCCGGGTGGCGCGGGAGCGCATCGCCTGGGCCCTGGAACGCTTCGATCTGGCCGATCGGGCGCGGGACCGTGCCCGCGTCCTCAGCGGCGGCAACCGCCGGCGGCTGGAGCTTGCCAGAGCTCTCTTGCACCGGCCGAGCGTTCTATTGATGGACGAGGCCACGGTCGGGCTCGATCCGGCCAGTCGCCGCGACATGCTCGGCGACATCGACTCGCTGACCCACTCCGACGGCCTCGGTGTGTTCTGGACAACCCATCTCGTCGACGAGGTTGCACGGGCCGACCGCGTGATTGTGCTTCGTCTTGGCCGCGTTCTTTTCGACGGCACGCCGTCGCAGCTTTGGAAAAAGGGTGACGGCGGCGATCCGACGGCGACCCTTATCCGCATGATGGGTGATGACAGGATCGACGAGGAAGCCGCCCAGTAGCGGGCCGGTTCCGCCGGAGCGCTAGAGGGCGCCCTTGTCGGGCAGAACGACAGGCGGCAAATCGTTGAATATGAGCGTGAACTCGACCGGATAATATCCGCCGCCCTGTCCCTGGACACCCGGGTCGCCGCCCTCCCCCTCTTGGCCCGGATTCTCCTCCTGCTGCTCCTGCTCGTTCACCTCGCCCTGCACCTCTTCGCCGGCGTTTAGCATATCCTGGACATCGGCCGCGGCGTCGGCCAGCGGCTCCGTGTAAACGAGCTTGAAGCTCCGCGGCTGACCGGACACGACGTTGTTTTCGTCGAGCGCCTCGAGCCAGAGATAGATTGCCCCGGGATCTCCGGTGAAGGCGTTAGGCTCCACCACCCGCGTGGCGATCACCGAGAACCGGGCCGGCGGCCGGTCCTCGCTTGGCCAGCCGAGCATCGAAATGATGGCAAAATAGCTGCCGACGAAGAACAGGCCGGTCACGCCGATCGCGGTCCCCTTGATCCACCATTGCCAGCGCGACGTGAGGTTGAGGCTGAGCAGCAGCATCGCGACGACGATGTAGGCCGCGACCGTTGCGAGAATGGTTCCGAGTGGCAAAGCGGCTGCTCCTAAAGGCCGCCACCGCCGCCCCGCACCAATTGGCTGAGCGACTTGAAACGATTGTTGAGGTTCGACGGATTGCCTTCGTCGTCCAGCGTGAACCGGATGACGGTTTGTTCGTCGCCGCGATGGTCGAGTTCAACCGTGCCGTAGAACACCACCTCGACCGCCGGATTGATGCGCTCGACCTTGACGGAGATCGGCACCGGATCGATGCCGTTGGCGACGTAATGGTAGAGGTTCACGACATACTCGCCGGCGACGATCCCGCGGAGCGTCACGGTCTCCTGGTTGATCGGGTTCTCGACCCGCTCGCCGTTGACGATGATCACATCGCGGAACATTCCGCGATCGTCGCGATCCAGTGTCAGCAGCCCGGCCTCGGGATTGCGGTACCACACGATGTTGCCGGAGGGATCCTGCACATAAGTGTCGATATCGTCCGGGTGATTGTCCGGCCACGTCGTCGTGATGATGTACTCGGCCCGAAGCTCGATGTCGCCCGTCAGCATCTCCGGCCTGATCAGCGAGAAGGCGATGAACACCATGATGGAGAAACCCATCAGGACGTTCAGAAGGATGTCGGTGAACGGGACGAACGACCCGTCGTCGCTGGCCTCGAAGAGACCGCTACCTTCCTGGAACATTTGCCGGTTCCAGCGTCGGGACCACGTGGACCTCTGTTACTTCGGTCACCATCCGGAACAAATCGGCCACTCCTTCGTCGAGCAGATAATACTCGAACTTGAGGATGAGCGCCGTCGCAATGCCGGCGACCGTAACGTTCAGAGCGATTGCCATGCCTTCGCTCATGCCCGTCAGGGTTTGCCGCAACGACCCGACGTCGAACGAGTCGAGGGCAGCGATCGGGATCAGCATCAGGATGAAGCCGACGGCCGTGCCGAGCAGCGCCAGCCGCAGCAGCGCCTCCGATACGAACCATCCGAGCTTTTCCCGGGCGCGGAGCTGGTCGGCCAGCGAGCGCAACAGCAGTGTCTGGTCGAGATGATGCTCGCCGACCGTTCGGGCCTTCGCGATCAGGTCGCCGATATGCGTGGTCATGATGCTCGGTTCGAGCGTCTCGCCGTTTGCCGTCACCACCCGATCGTCGATGACCGTCATCGCGCGGCCGCCGGCCGCCTTGATCGCGTCGCGGACCTTGCGCGCCGAGATGAGCTCACGCGACACCGAGATCGTCTGCAGCAGACAATGGATCGTCGTCGCGATGAAAATGCCGAGGATGACGAGGGAGATCTTGGTCCGGTCGGTCTCGAACATCTGCTGAATGAGGCCGAAATACCAAAGGGCAAACACCCCGACCAGCGTCAGGGTGATGACCAGCAGCCACTTGAGAAGCGGCGCGTAATCCCTCGATCCGTCAATTGGCCCGAACAGGGCCGAGACAATAGCCTGCATTTGTTGCTTGGATTGATGATCGCCGTCCGCCCTGTGGCGTCAGCCTCTCAACGCTCCCCTTCCCCATGTGCCAAAGTGTTGTCGATCTTTTGTCATATAAGTGACTGGCAGTTGGGCGTTCGTCAACTGGAACACGCGAAGCCGTTGGACGGACTGCCGCGCGGCCGGCCCGCTCACGGTCTCGTCACCGTGATTCCGCGCGACTCCCGGAAGTCCCGCGGCTCGACGAATTGGCCCTGCCACAATCCGATTCCCTCCGCCCGGGCGGCCGCTTCGGCCGCGGCATATTCCGGCATCTCGGATTCGATCGCGAGCGCGAAGCCCGACCTCACATAGCGCTCGTTGAGGCTCTCGCCGTTCTGCTCGCAGAGCGCAAGGACGCGGCCGTAAAAATCCGGCTGCGCCACCGGCGTGCACTCGACCGGGGCTTCCCCGAGGAACGTCTGCAGCTGGCGGACGGCGGCCGCCCAGCATTCCCAAACCTGCCCTTCGATGTAACAAATCTGCGGCGGATGCATCGATTCCAGGCCGTAGAGCATCACCCGCGTGCCATTCACCACTATGATCGCCGATTCAATCGCTTCCGCTTGACCCCGGATGACGTCCGATCCGGCGTCGGCGGCGCCCGCTGCGGCTGGTGGCGCCGGCTCCGGCTCGGGCGCTACGGCAGGGGCGGGCTCGTTTGCCGCTGCCGACCCGGGCTCTGCCGGCGGGAGCTCTGCGGGCAAGGGTTCTACCGGCGCGGGTTCTGCCGGCGCGGGTTCTGCCGGTTCGGCCGCCGCGACGACGTTATCCTGTGCGCCGGCCTGTACCGCATCGCCGTCATCGTCGCCGCCGCAGGCGGTTAGAAGGACCGCCGCCAACAGCAAGGTCGGGATCTGACATCCGCGCACGCGCACGATCCGCCTCCGTCACATTCACGCCAACCGGCACGCCGCGCCGTGGATAGGGCGGCACACTTGCCGCCGGGGTCAGCCTTCTACGCCCGCCGGCGCAGTCCGTCAAAACCAGGACCGACAAGCGCGATTCGACCATGCCCCTTGTCACCATCGGTCAAATCCCGATAGGGACAGCGGTCATGCGCGTAACCCTCACCATCGCCCGGCGGGAATTGGCGGCGTATTTTTCCACCCCGCTCGCCTATGTGTTCATCGTCGCGTTCCTTGCCGCCGCCGGCGCGGCCACCTTCTACCTCGGCGGCTTCATGACGCGGCGCCAGGCGGATCTGTCCCCGTTTTTCGCGTTCCACCCGTGGCTGTTTCTCGTTCTCATCCCCGCGGTCGGGATGCGCCTGTGGGCGGAGGAGCGGCGCTCCGGCACCATCGAGCTCCTGATGACGCTGCCGATCACGCCCTGGCAGGCCGTCATCGGCAAATTCCTGGCCGCCTGGGCGTTCGTCGGCATCGCGCTGGCCCTGACGTTCCCGATCTGGATCACGGTCAATTATCTCGGCGAGCCCGACAACGGGGTGATCGTCGCCAGCTACATCGCAAGTTTCCTGGCGGCCGGAACGCTGCTCGCGGCGACGGCTTTTCTGTCGGCGACCACCAAGAGCCAGGTCATCGCTTTCGTGTTCAGCGCCTCCGTCGGCATCCTACTGATGCTGTCTGGTCTCAGCTTCGTGTTGGATCTCTTCACCGGCTGGGCGCCCCAATATGTCGTCGATCTCGTGGCGTCGTTTTCGCTATTGACCCACGTCAACGCCATCGCGCGCGGCGTGCTGGAAGTCGGCGCCCTGTTCTATTTCGTCGCGCTGACGGCGTTATTCCTCTTCCTCAACCAGCAGATGGTCGAAGTCAGGAAGGCGAGCTGACGATGTGGAATTGGGTCAGGAATGCCAGCACCGCCAAGCTCGCCCTGGTGGCGATCATTCCGGCGGTCGTGCTCTTCGTCGCCTCGATGCTGATCGTCTCGCTCTTGTTCAGCGATACGCGCATCGATCTGACCGAGCAGAACATCTACACCGTGTCCCGATCGACCCGCGACGTCCTCGCCGCAGTCGAAGACCCGATCACGCTGAGGCTCTATCTGTCAAGCGCCTGGGTCGAAGAGGCCCCGTCCCTCCGGGTCTATTCGGACCGCGTCACCGAGCTGCTTCGTGCCTATGAGCGACTGTCGGACGGCATGGTTCGTTTCGAGTGGATCGATCCCCTGCCGTTTTCCGCCGAGGAGGACACGGCCATTGCCTACAACCTTTACAGCGCCAATCTAAGCCGGGCCGGCGAGCAAGGCTATTTCGGTCTGGTAGGAACCAATTCGCTCGATCAAGTCGAGACCATCGCCCTGTTGTCACCGTCGCGAGAGCCTTTCCTTGAATACGATCTGACGCGGGTGGTGCTTCGCCTGTCGAGCCCGACTGAGCCCATCCTCGGCGTCATCGACGGCCTTGGCGTCTTCGGCAGCACCCTGCTTGGCCGCCTGCCAACGGCCATGATCGAACGCCTCGGCGATGACTTCGAAGTGGCGCAGATACAGCCCGACGTCGTCGCCATTCCGGACAACATCGATGTGCTGATGCTGATCCATCCGCATCGTCTCACCGAATCCGCGCTCTACGCGATCGACCAGTACGTTCTTCGCGGCGGGCCCTTGGCCGTCTTCCTCGACGTCGTTGCCGAGCATTCGCCGCCGGACCCAACCAACCAGGCGATGCCGCAATTCCCTGATTCTTACCTCGCACCGCTGCTCGCCGCCTGGGGCGCCGAGATGGTGCCGCAAATGGTCGTCGGCGATCTCGACATGGCGCTCGAGGTTCGCGCCCAGGCCGGAAACCAGATCGTGATTACCGACTACCTTCCCTGGCTGATCGTCGACCAGGACAATCTCGATCGCGACGACGTCGTCACCTCCCAGCTGGCGCTGATGCGGATTTCCTCTGCCGGGGCTCTTCGCGCGCTCGACGGCGCGACCACCACGCTCACGCCGCTGATCGTCAGCACCACCAACAGCATGCTGATCGAACAGGCGACGATTCTGCGGCGGCAGGCGCCCAACCAGCTCCTCAACGCCTTCGTGGCGACGCCGGAACGCTATGTGATTGCCGGCCGGTTGACGGGCCCGGCGTCAACGGCCTTTCCCGACGGACCGCCGGCTCCGCCGCCGCCGGCGGAAGGCGAGGAGGCGGTCCTCCCGCCCGAACTGGTCACCGAATCCGTTGTCTCGATCAACGTCGTCGTTGTCGCCGACACCGACCTGCTCGCGAACGATCACAACGTCAACGACCAGGGAGCGTGGATCAACCAGAACGCCGACTTCGTCATCAACGCCCTCGACAATCTCACCGGCGGCGGTCAGCTGATCGATCTGCGGGGTCGTGGTCTGGTGTTTCGGCCGTTCACGCGGGTCAATGAGGTCGAGGCCGAGGCCGATGCCCGCTACCGCGCCACGGAGCAGCAATTGCAGGCCGAACTCGACGACATCGAGGCGCAGCTGGCGGACATCCGAAACCGCGCCCTGGTTGGCGAAGGGCCGATCGGAGCGCTGACCCGTGCCCAGCAGGATGCCATCGACGAATACAACCAGCGCTACATCGAGCTTCGTCTCGAATTGCGCCAGGTCCGCGGCGCCCTGCGCCAGGAAATCGACGCATTGTCCACGCGGCTCGAGCTGATCAACATCGCCGCCGTGCCGGCGATCATGATCGTCATCGGCGTTCTCGTCTGGCTCTGGCGCCGGGCGAGGCTGTCCCGCTATCTTGCCCAGACGCGGGCGCCAGCAACGCGCGCACAATAGGAATTCCGCCGATGTCGCCCAGGACCTTCGTGACGCTCAGCTCCGCCGCCGCTGTCGCACTCTTGGTTGCGCTCGGCCTGGTCGTGGCCCGTCAGGTTTCGGCCGAGGCGCCTGCCGCCACCGGCGACCTCATGTTTCCGCGCCTCACCGAAAACATCGACTCGTTGACCCGGCTGCAGGTCGAGACGGCGCGATACACGCTGGAGCTGGCGCTGTCGGACGGCAAATGGGTGGCCACCGGGCTCGGCGACTACCCGGTCGACCAGGAGCCTTTCCTTGAGTTGATATCGTCGGTGGCCGGCATGACCCGAGTCGAGGCCAAGACCGAGAATGCCGACTGGTACCACTATATCGGCGTCGAGGGCATCTCGCCGGTCACCGGCACCATGCGCCTCGTCGCTTTTGCCGACGATGGCACCCGGCTGCTCGACGCGCTCTTCGGCGAGGAGAGCACCAGCATCGGCTTCACGCGGGTCGGCGGAACATTCGTTCGGGAGACCGAGGACGCGCGCTCGTGGCTGGTCGAAGGCGTCGTGTTCGCCCCCGGCTTCATGCAGGAATGGTTCGAGCCGATTCTCAGCGTACCGGGAACCGAAGTCGCCAGCATAACCATCCTGTCGGGTGACGAGATCCTGCTTTCCGCCGACAAGGTCGACTTCAACACGGCCGACTACGAGCTGACCTTCCTCAGCGAGGCGGTCGGCCCCCCGGGCAGCACCGCCAATGACGCGGGTCTGAGATCGGTCACGCAGGGGATCGTCTCGACCTCGTTCGACAATGCCCGGCCGCTCGACAGCGTCGCCTTCGGGCCCGACTCCCGGACGCTCCGCTTTACCACCGTGACCGGATTGGAGCTCGAGGTCCGGCTTGGCGAGGTCGACGGCGAGACCTGGGTTGCCTACACCGCTGCGGCCGCCGAAGGCACCGAGGCGGTGGCGACCGCGGCCGACATCACCGCAAGGACCGAGCGCTGGGCGTTCCTTATCCCGTCCTATCGGGTCACCGTGCTTGCCCGGCCGATCAGCGAATTGATCCAATTGCCGCCCGAGCCGCCCCCCGTTGCTCCCCTCGCACCCGGAGCTCCCGTTCCGCCGGCCTTGCCCGGGTTCAATCCCGCTGCACCTTGATCGAAGGACGCCGGCGGCGCTAGTTCATCGGCCGCGGCAGGCAGCTCCGCTCGGCTTCGAACTGCGGGAAAACGTTGCAGTTCCAAAGGATGTTCTCGGCGCCGTCGATGGTGCGCCCGAAGCCGAAGACCTGGGCCCGCAGATTGATCTCATCGACCGGAAAGCCCGCCGGCGCCGCCCCCGCGTCGTACCACATCGCCGCGCGGCACGGCGCCAGCCCTTCGCAGATCTCCCGGCCGATCGCCTCGAGCTCGCGCGGATCGGCTATCGCGCGCTCATCGATCAGCACCACGCGGTACCAGTCATTGAGCTCCCTGATTTCGATGATCGGCTCGAATTCGCCCGGCTCGGGCTGGCCGGCCTCGGCTGCCACCGCCGGCTCCGGCCCGGCGGCCGGTTCACCCGCCGCCTCGGGCTCGGCCGCAACCGGCGATCCGGCTGCGGGCTCATCGTCGCCGCCGCAGGCCGCAAGCAGCAGCGCGGCTGCGAGAACCCAAAACGCGCGTCCCTTCACGTGTGACGGTCCGGCGCACCGAAGGCGATGGCGATCGCGGACCACCCGATCATCCCGGCGCCCCTCCTGCAAGGATCGGTGCGAATGTGCCGAGTTCCAGATCAGGCAATCCGCGCGACGCGCCGAGAAGAGTCACCGCACCGCCGTCGATCATGATCTGGAACGGCAACGGCGCCCCGGCGTCGGTCGCCAGCATCATTTCCTGAAGGATCGCGGCATAGGTCTCGGCCAACGCGTCACGGTCAAGCACGACTGACGCGCGGATGGCGTCAAGCACCGAAAGAACGTCGACGATCATGACATCGAGACGGCCTGACAGCGCGCCCGCTTCGTCGATGGCCAGGTCGCCCGCTCCGGTCAATTGAAGCAGGCCCCATTCCATCGTCAACGACGTCACGGCCATTCCCGATGGCGTCGCCGCAAATACGGCGTCAAAAGCGGCGACTGTCGAGCCAAGCGGACCGCCCTCGCCCGGGCCGAGCAAATACTGGTCGATTCCGAATTCGTATTCGGCGCCGCCCTCGCCCGACGACGCCCGAACGGCCAGCGTCTCGATTGCACCGCTTGCACCGGTGACGCCCGAGAAGACGAAAGCCAGCGGCTCGCCGTCGCCGTTCTCCGGACGGGTAATCCGGACGGAATCAGCTTCGAACACCAGATCGACCGCACCGAGACGCAGCCTGTGTTCTCCATCCGGTCTCAGCGACACGGTATCGCCGTCGGCCTCGACATTCCCCGTCGCGGCCACTGTCCAATCTATCGCAAGCAGATCCGGCCCCGCGATCGCGAGATTGGCGATGGTCGGAGTTCCGGGATCGGCGGCGTCGTAGGTTATCGTGTAGCCGATGGCGCGCAGCGGCTCGGCCCAGGCTTCAATCGCCGCCGCCGCATCGCCGCCGCCAGCGCCAGCCTCCGGCGGTTCGTCCATGGCGGCGGCGATCGCCGGCGCATCATCCGCGGCCGCCGGGGGGACCTCGGAACCGTCGTCATCGTCGCCGCCGCCGCAAGCGGCGAGCAGCATCGAAACCACGACGGTCGCAGTCACGGTGACAAGACGGGATCGACCCCGATTAGCTGCCATAGGGATTGTCCGGCGGAGGTTCATAGGGATACTGCACGGTGACGATCGGCTCGTCGCGCCACTCCACCATCTGCCGATATCGGACGAGGGCTTCTTCGGCGGTCACGCCGGCTTCGACGTCGATTTGGACGATCTCTCCATCGGCAAAAGGCGCGTATGCGACGGCAAGGAGCAGATCCGACGGGAACAGATAAGACGCGGTATCGGGCGCTTCGCCGAAATACACGTCGATCCCGTCGATCGTTCCCAGATAGCGGGGGCCGGTCACACCGTCCTTCTGGACGATCTCGGCGCCGTCGGGCGCATTGCCCGCGAACCAGCCGGTCACCCAATCGGGAACGCCGAGCGCGGCCACCATGAGCACCGGCTGCCTCCCCTCGGCTATCCATGGCGCGGCATTCGCGACGATCGCCGCGTAGTACTCCAGATCGTCGTCGACATTGACGATGGTGGCGGGATGTTGGGCGAGCGTCAGCCACACCGAGGTCACCGCGCTGCCGAGGATGCGCCCGAGCAGCTGCTGCCGCCACGTCGCCATGGCGGCGACCGGCGTCTGCCAGTCGAACACGCCCCGATCGGGGATCGCGCTGAGGATGTAGCCTGCCGCCGGCCATGCCACGCGCACCTCGTATTCGACCGTGGCTATCGTGACGCTCGGTGTCGGGCCGATCCCTTCGAAAATCGGAACGGCGCCCTCGGCAAGCAACGCCGCCCCGGCCTCGGCCGGCAGATTGTCGAGTTCCCGCTCCATGTATCTTCGTTCGATCGCCGCCATGTCGTCGCGAAACACCCATGGCTCGGCAACGGCCCCTCGCCAGGCCCCTTCCCCGCCGGCCCGTGCCGTCTCCTCTATCGCGACGTAGTCGTCCGTCCGCGCGCGGTCGGCGAAGGCCCAACCTTGCCGTACCATGATCTCGGCGACGTCGCCTTCGGCCGTGGAGCAGGCGGCAAGCATCGCGGCGCCGTCTCGTTCCCCGCGCGGCTCGCATGTCACCGGAAACTCCATGAGTATTTGCAACGCGCGCGTTGCAGATGCGCCGCACGCCCACGGCGCGCCATCGACATAGCAGAACTGATGGAACTCGATCCCGTCGATTCCGAACAGGCGGAAGGTCTGTCCGGCGACGACGATCGTGTCGCTGCTCAGGACCGTGGCGGCGCCCGTTGCCTGCGCAAATGCCGGACCGCACAGAAGACAGGACAGGACGACTGGAAAGGAAGCGACGCGCACCGGACCGGTCTACTCCAAAGTTGGACAGGTAGTTATTATTGCGCGGAGGCGCCAACGGCAACCGCCGCCGTCGTCAGCGATCTTCGACCCCTTCCGGAAGAATGCCGCAGCCTGCATTGTTGATGCTGCCGTCGGGCATGCGCGTACGACAGAAGATGACGCCGCCGAGTTCGGCCCCCGCCAGGTTTGCGAACCGCAAATCGGCGTCGGTCAGGTCGGCGTCAGTCAGCAGAGCGGCGGCGAGCTCGGCCCCCGCGAGGATCGCCCCCCGCAACCTGGCGCCGCCGAGATCGGCGGCCGACAGGTTGGCGCTTGTGAGATTGGCGTCGTTGAGATTTGCGTGCCGGAGATCCGCTTCCGCCAGATCGGAATTGCCCAGCAGCGCACCGCGAAGATCGGCGTCGGTCAGGTAGGCGCCGACCATCGAGGCGCTGTTCAGGCTTGCGTCGCGGAAGTCGGTTCCGCCGGCTACGGCGCCGTCCAGTTGGGCTCTCGTCAGGTCGGCCCTCCCGAGATTGGCGCTGGTCAGCGACGCATCGGTCATCTCGGCGCCGACGAGACGGGCCCCGCTGATGTCGACGCCGGCGAAATTGGCGCCCCGGAGGTAAGCACCGCTGAGGTCGGCATCGGCGAGAACCGTTCCGAGAAACACCGCATTGGCCAGAAACGCCCCCTGCAGATCAGCGCCTCCGAGCGCGAGGTCCGACAGGTCGGCATTGGTCAGGTCGCAGCGCGGACAATCGCCCTCGGTCCGCAGCCTGTCGAGGTCGCGCTGGTTGAACGCTTCCGACGCCGCCGGCCAGCCCGCCGCAACGAGTGCTGCGAGCAGCAGCGCCGGCCCCCTCTTCCGCGGACTTGGCCTATGCACAGCACCCATCCGAACGGCTCCCGCTTCGCTCCCTCCCGGGGTCGATCGGCGAGAGCATATATGATCCGGCCGGGCGCCGGGGAGCGGCCGCGTTCGGCCTGGCATCCTTCACCGCAAATAGTTGACAGAAATCGGCCGTTCCCGTTTGTTGGCGCGCTCGAAATCCTTCGCCGGCGACAACGCCGCCCCGGCCCTGTTGGAGTGCCCGAGATGCGGAAAGCCGTGGCTGGAATGATCGCAGGGGCATTGGTTGCCGTGGCAGCCGCGGCGCAGGAAAACGGGCCGGATCTGACCGCGGAGTTGGTCAGTGTCGGCGGCGACGCTGTCGGGCATGTCGACATCTTCGCCGGACCGGCCGGTTTGCTGTTGCGCGCGACCTTCGCCGGCATCGAAGCCGGCGTTCATGGCTTCCATATCCATGAGACCGGCCTCTGCGAGGCGGCACCCCAGCTTCGGCCGGAGGATCCGCCGCCCTTCCGGTCGGCCGGAGACCATTTGAACCCGGACGGCAGGGAGCACGGCTACCTCAACGAGGCCGGCCCGCACGCCGGCGACCTCCCCAACATCGTCGTCCCCGAAACCGGCGCGCTCACTCTCGACATCTTCGCGTCGGGACTTGACCTCGCAATGCTGATGGACGCGGACGGCTCGTCTTTCATCGTGCACACCCGCGCCGACGACTACATCACCGACCCGGCCGGACGATCCGGCGGCCGCATCGCTTGCGGCGTCATCCGGTAGCGCCCATCGACAATCACGAACGGCCCGTGATCGCCGGAGCGTTGCGAGCCGTGCCGATCCGCACCTCCGGTTGCAGGGATTGCACTTACCTTGCGAAGCCCAAGATGCGCGCGATCCTTTGGTCCGCGACGTCTTGACAAAAAGGGGCGGCGCGAGGGGTCGGAGGAAGCAAGAGAGCACGTCGGCCGCTGAGCATGCCGCCGATACGTGCCGGATCGCGTTGGCAAGGCGGCACGACCGGCAACGGATCCGCAGTCCACAGGCGAGGCTAGTAACCCGTTCGGGGCATGACCCCGAGCGGACTTGGGCTATGCAATTATCCCTTTCCGGCGGCTTCGCCCTCACTTCGAGCGAGCCGCACGGCAGGTGGTCCGGCCAACCTATGCCCGGGCTCAACTCAGAACGCGACAACGAATGGGGAGGAACTAAACATGGAGCATATCAAAGGAAGCCGCGTGTCCCTGACGCTCGCCGGAGCGCTGATGGCCTCGGCGATGGCGTTTCCGGCGGCCGCGCAAGTTACGCAAGAGCGGCTGGAGAACGCGGGAGCCGAGCCGCAAAACTGGCTGATACCGCAGGGCAACTACGCCAATTGGAGCTACTCGACCCTCGATCAGATCAATCGCGGCACCGTTAGAAATCTGCAAGTCGCATTCACGCTGCCCATCTCGAGTGCGATCCTGGACGCAACCACGCAACTGTTCGGCGCCTCGCAGCTCGAGAATCGTCCCCTCGTCATCGACGGAACAATGTATTTCAACGACGCTTGGGGCATCGTCTACGCGGTCGACGTTTCGAATCCCGATCTTCCGCGCATTCTGTGGGTCACCGACCCGGCCATGGATCGCGAATCCGGCAACATCCTCGTCACCCGCGGTATCGCCGCATTCGGAAACAACATCTACGCCAACCTGTCCGACGGCCGCGTGGTCGCATATGACATGGAGACCGGCGAAATCGTCCTTGACGAACAGATCGCCCGCACGGAAGCGAACTGGGACGGCGACATCGGGGAAGGCTTCACCGCCGCCCCGTTGGCGGTAGAGAACAAGATCCTGGTCGGACAGTCGCTGGGTGACTGGGGAACGCGCGGCTTCCTCGCCGCGGTCGACGGGACGACTGGCGAAGAACTCTGGCGTACCTATACGGTGCCGGGACCGGGTGAACCTGGGCACGAGACCTGGGCAGACGAAGCCGGAGTGGCATGGCACACCGGTGGTGGATCGCTTTGGCAAACGGGCGCTTACGACCCGAGCACGCGTCTTACGATCTGGGGCACCGCCAATCCCGTGCCGATGTTCGACCCGGAGTACCGTCCCGGAGACAATCTCTACACCAACAGCGCGATCGCCTTTAACATCGATGACGGCTCGATCAACTGGTACTTCCAGTACACGCCGAACGAGTCGTGGGACTATGACGAGATCGGAATCCACACGCTGATCAATACCGAGATCAACGGCGAACAGCGCAGTGTCATTGCGCACTACGCCCGCAACGGCTTCTACTACCAACTCGACGCCAACAACGGCGAGTTCATCCGGGCCGTTCAATATGTCGACGAGGTGACCTGGACCGCCGGTATCGACGACAAGACCGGACTGCCGCTGGAGTACGACCCGAATCTTGCCCTTCAGGTTTATGTTCCGGAGACCAGAGGCCTCCGCGACGAGGGCCTCTTCGAGTACTGTCCGACGGCGCTGGGCGGCGTTCGCTGGCAGCCGACGGCGTACAATCCGACGACCGGCATCAACTACGTCGCCGGCCTCGAAGGTTGCCAGGGCATCGCCGTTGCCCCTGAAGAGCCTCAACCGGGTCAGATCTTCATCGGCGGCGACTTCGGCGCCGGCGGCGGCACGCCGAACCCGCCCGGCATCATCGTGGCGATCAACGCCAGCACCGGCGAGGTCGTCAACAGACTGACCCTGCCGCACCAGAGTCAATCCGGTCTGTTGGCGACGGGCGGTGGCGTCATCTTCCACGGCGGCCTCGACGGTCGCATCACCGCTCACGATGATCGTTCCCTCGAGGAGTTGTGGGCGTTCCCGACCGGCATAACCATCAAGGCCGCCCCGATGACCTACTCGATCGACGGTCAGCAATTTGTGGCGGTGATCGCCGGTTCGGGCGGTGGCGGAGGCGGCTACCCGGATCTGGCAAATATGCAGACCGGCGCGATGCTGTATGTGTTCGCTCTATCTCGCCCGTAGCCGGACCAGAAAGAGCTGAGACACCGAGCTGGGGGCGGTTGCGTGAACC
>CAYOBK010000164.1:0-2719 GCA_964402275.1 uncultured Bauldia sp. | reverse complement strand
CGGCCACCCGCGCTGGGCCGAGACCATGATCGCGGCGCCGTGGCTTCGTCAGCTGCGGCGACGCGCCACGCGGCGTGGCATGGCTACAGCGGCAGCCGTCTTCGGGCTCGCCTGGACCGGAGCCATGACGCCGGGCCGGCTGCACGCGCTGATCGGCGCGTTGCCGCGGGGCCCGGTCGAGATATATCTCCATCCCGCCATGTCCGACGCTTTCGACGGCCGCGTTGAGGGCTATCGGTATCGTGAGGAGTTTGCCGCGCTCACGGATCCGACCGTTCGCGAAGCGCTGCATGCTTCAGGGCGAATGCTTGGCGGCTACGCCGACGTCGAAGCGTTGGGGCCGATCGGCTTCCTCAAGGCACAGTGAGCGTCCCGCGGAGCTCGGTGTAGCCGACAACCGGTCCCGTCCAGAACCAGGGCATCGGCATCGGCTCGACGAGATGGGCGGACGTCCGGCCTGAACCCGCCACGCCGGCAAACGCCCCGGTGCCGTCGCGGACCTGCCATGTACCCTCGCAGACCCGCTGTGTGCCGCCGCATTCGATATCGATGACCAGCGTTCCGTCCGGTCGGCTGAGCGAGCAGGCCGCAACCGCTACCGACCAGTCCGGCAAGCCGATCTGTGTCTTCGCCGCGCAAAGCACGGCGGCGCCGCCGAGCAACTCGACGGCCGCGGCGTCACCATCCAGTGCCATTGGCGCGATCGGCCGAAGAAGCCCGTCGAACTCGCGGTGAAACCACACCTGGTAGATTTCGCCTTCGCTGCGCCAATCGAGTCTCGCGGTGAAGGCCAGCTCATCGCCCGCGGCGCTGCTCGCGTCGGTCAGCAGACCGCACAGCGCGGCGCCCGCGAACGCGGCAACACCCGCCCAGCGGCGACGCTTCGAGGGCGCACGGGGGAGGCGAGTCGAATCAGGAACGGCCATTGCCATCTTGTTTTGCCGGCTGTGGGAGTCTGACCGTCGGAAGCAGCGACGTCATGGCGCTGCGCGCAGCAACTGCCGGAACCCGCGATAGCTTGCGCGCGGCGATCGCTCCTGTGTCTCAAAGTCGACCTCGACCAGGCCGAAACGCTTTGTGTAGCCCTCGGCCCATTCGAAATTGTCGAGCAGCGACCAGGCGAAGTAGCCGCGAACGTCGACTCCCGCGCGACGGGCCTCGAGAACCGCGCGCAGGTGCTCGCCATGGAACCGGATGCGGCGTTGATCGTCGAGGCCCGGGACCTCCGCCATGCCGTTTTCAGTGATGTAGATCGGCACGTTCGTGTAATCGCGGGCGACGCGGATCAGGAGTTCCACCAAACCCTCGGGGTAGATCTCCCAGCCGATGTCGGTGGTCTCGAGACGTCCGCCGACCTTGGCGAGCGGAATCGTGCCGCCGCCGGGATCGTGGCGGAGCAGAGCGCGCGTGTAGTAGTTGATCCCCAGCCAGTCGAGCCGTCGTCCGATTGCGAGGAGATCGTGCACCCAGCCTTCGGGCAGTTGCTGCCTGAGGCGCATGACGATGTCGGTCGGGTATTCGCCAAGGCAGGCGCCGGCAAGATACCAGCGATTGAACAGGCCGTCCCATAGACGAGCGGCGTCGTTGTCTTCGTCGGACGAACTCGCGGGCTCGCACTTCTCGAGATTGAGGACGATACCGAGATTCTTCGCGCCGTTCGCCCGCAGCGCGTCGATGCCGACGCCGTGGGCGAGAAGGACATGATGCATCGCCCGGGCGCCGGCGCGAATGTCCTTGATCCCCGGGGCGTGCTGCCCGCTGATGTGCCCGAGATAGGCCGTGCACCACGGCTCGTTGAGCGTGGCGATCGCTGCCAGCCGGTCGCCGAAGCGCCGGGCGACAACAGCGGCGTAGTCGGCAAACCAGGCCGCGACGTCGCGGTTCTCCCACCCTCCGCGATCCTGGAGCGCGCTCGGCAGATCCCAATGGTACAGGGTCGCGAACGGCTTGAGGCCGCGCTCGAGCATGCCGTCGATCAGGCGGTCGTAGAAATCGAGGCCTTGTTCATTGACGGCGCCGGCGCCGCCCGGAATGATTCTCGGCCAGGCAAACGAAAACCGGTAGGCGTCTAAGCCGGCACCGGCGACGAGATCGAGATCGGCGGCCCAGCGATGGTAGTGATCGCAGGCAATCGACCCGTCGCTGCCGTCGGCGATGGTGCCCGGCATTGCCGCGAACCGGTCCCAGATCGACGAACCGCGGCCATCCGTCCAGCCGCCCTCGATCTGGTGCGCCGATGTCGCCGCACCGAAAACGAAGCTGGACCCGAAGTCCTCGCGCCTCAGACCGAGCACGTGGAGCGGGAGGCGCTAATGCACGATCGGTTGTCCGGACGCGTCGAACCGGTGCAGTTCATCCATCTTCGGCTGGATCGAGACCATGTCGCCCGGATGATAGGACGACCGGCCGGACTGCCGCACGATCACCGGCTCCGGTGAGCCCATATCGAGGTAGATGTAGCTGTCGGCGCCGAGATTTTCCGAATGGATCACTTTGCCGGACCAGGTTCCGCCGCCGTTCGGCAAGATCTCGATATGCTCCGCCCTGATGCCGACGGTGTTGGCGTCGAACTTGTCGGCGAAGCCGCCATTGAGGAAGTTCATTTTCGGCGAGCCGATGAAGCCGGCGACGAACAGCGATTGCGGCCGCTCGTAGAGTTCCATCGGCGCCCCCACCTGCTGGACCACGCCGTCCTTGAGGACGACGATCCGGTCGGCCA
>CAYOBK010000163.1:0-2059 GCA_964402275.1 uncultured Bauldia sp. | reverse complement strand
ATGTCGGCCGGCACCGGCAGGCCGGCCGCCTCGAGGAACGTCGGCGCGAGATCACTCAGCGACACGAAGCCGTCGATCACCTGCCCGGCAGGCACCACTTCCGGCCAGCGCACGATCAACGGCTCGCGGCTGCCGGCGTCGTACAGGTTGGCCTTGGCGCGCGGAAACGGCATCCCGTTGTCGCCGCTCACGACCACGAGCGTCCGGTCGAGCAGCCCGGCGGACCGCAGCCGCTCGACGATTTCACCCACTTCGCGATCGAAGCGCTCGACCTCGAAGTGGTAATCGAGGATGTCGTTCCGGACCTCGAGCGTGTCGGGCAGGAACGGCGGCACGACCACGCCGGCGGCGTTCAGGCCGGCGCGCGCTCCGGACCCCGGCTCGTACGGACGATGAGGATCCTGCGATCCGAACCAGAACGCGAACGGCTTCGCCGGATCGCGCGTCGCCATGAAGTCGTCGAAGCTGGCGAACGAGCTGCCGGCCGGATTGCGCGGGCGCCCGCCCGCCGCCGGGTTGCCGGGGCCCCATCCTTTCCTGGTGACCCCGACGTCGTAGCCGGCGCGCTCGAGGATCTCGGGGTAGGTTGCGAAGCGGCTCGGCAGCGTGCTCCAGAGATTAGCGCCCTCGGCCAGCGAGTGCGGCGCGCGGCCGGTCAGGAGCGCCCCGCGCGACGCGGTGCACGACGGCGCCGCCGTGAACGCGTGGGTGAACAGCGCGCCCTCGCGCGCCAACCGATCGATGCTCGGGGTTCGAACGACCGGGTCGCCGTACACGCCCACGTGCGGCCAGGACCAGTCGTCCGCGAAGAACAAGATGATGTTCGGACGGTCGCGCGGCGCCTGCGCCTGAAGCGCGCGTTCGACCGGCTCCCCGGCAAGCCAGCAGGCGGTCGCGACCGCGAGGGTGGTCAGGTGGACTCGACCGCGGCGCGCGCTCATGGGGCGCAGTGTATCGCCGATCGGCGACTACCGGATCCGCCCACCGACCGGCAGCCCACTGGGCACGGCCGCCGGGATCGTCCGGTCGAAATTCGTGTCGGTGAGCGCGTGGAGGAAGGCGACGAGATCGCGGCGGCCGCGGCCCAGGTTGAGCCGCCGCACGAGGGGGTCGAGCTGGTCGCGCGAGACGTTGGGATTGCGGGCGCGAGTGCCGCCCCGCCGTCCCCCTCGCCCCTGCACGTCGTCGTAGAACTCGACGACCTCCTCGAGCGTCGCGAAGACGCCGCTGTGCATGTAGGGGGCGGTCAGCGAGACGTTGCGCAGCGACGCGGTGCGGAACGCGTAGCTCTCCGAGACGCCGGCGTCCGACGCGGGCAGGTTCGGATTGTCAGGCACGCCGAGCACGTGCGTCTGGAAATCCGAGAACATCGGGCCGTTGTGGCAGTTGACGCAGCCGATCCGCGTGAAGCGCTCCATGCCTCGAATCTGGAGCGGCGTCATCGCATCGCGGTCCCCGCGCATGTAGCGGTCGAAGGGTGAATCGGCCGCGACCAGCGACCGCTCGAACGACGCGATCGCGCGGGCAAGGTTGTCGGCCCTGACCGGAGACGCGCCGCCAAACGCCCGTGCGAAGCGCGCGCGGTACTCGGGAACGGCCCGCACGCGGGCGACCACCTCGTCGAGCGCGGCCTCCTCCGAGTACGCCGGGCCCCGCATCTCCTCGAACGTCTTCAGCGGCTCGAGCGCCTGCGCCTCGAGGCTCGCCGCCCGCACGTCCCAGAACATCGGCGCCGCTGACGCGTCGTAATGCCCCGACGCATCGATCCCATTGAAGGCCGAGTTCAGCACGGTCTGGCTGTTCCGCTTGACGAGCGGAATCGTGCTGCCCTCGGCGAAGCGCCTGGCGCTGCCGAGCCCCACCCCGTGCACGCCGATCGATATGTCGCGATTTTCGGCGTAGCCGAAATCCGGATGGTGGCACGTCGCGCACGCGACGTCCTTCGTTCCGGACAGGATCGGGTCCCAGAAGAGCAAGCGTCCGAGCGCGATCTTCTCGGGCGTCGTCGGATTGTCAGGAAGTGCGGCAACCGTCTGCGGAAGCGCCGCCAGCTGGCCCT
>CAYOBK010000162.1:0-6356 GCA_964402275.1 uncultured Bauldia sp. | reverse complement strand
CGGCAGCCTCGGCAGCCGGTCGGATGGAAGTGCCTTTTCGTTGCAACAACGCAGCATTGCTTGCCTCGCCCTCCGCCGCGGGTAAGCCTTCGCGCATCCCGATTCGACCAAGGTGAAGAATGGCCCGCAGCAACGATCTCTTCGCGCCCGACGACGCCGGCAAACCGCCGCGGCGCCGGGGCGAGACGCCGCCGCGCCGCAAGGCGGCCGCCGACAGCGAGGAGAGCTACGGCGCCGCCGATATCGAGGTGCTGGAAGGGCTCGAGCCGGTCCGCCGCCGGCCCGGCATGTATGTCGGCGGCACCGACGAGAAGGCGCTCCACCATCTCTTTTCCGAGGTGATCGACAATTCGATGGACGAGGCCGTGGCCGGCCACGCCACCTGGATCGAAGTCGAGCTCGCGGCGGACGGTTCGGTCAGCGTCACCGACAATGGCCGTGGCATCCCCGTCGACCGCCATCCGAAATTCAAGGATAAATCCGCGCTCGAAGTGATCATGACGACGCTCCACTCCGGCGGGAAGTTCCACTCCAGGGTCTACGACACGTCGGGCGGACTTCACGGCGTCGGCGTGTCGGTGGTCAACGCCCTGTCGGAATGGCTCGAGGTCGAGGTCGCGCGCGGGAAGCGCCTCCACTGGCAGCGCTTCGAACGCGGCGCGCCGAAGGGTCCGGTCAAGGACCTCGGCGAGGTGCACAATCGCCGCGGCACCAAGGTGAGCTTCCTCCCCGACCCGCAAATCTTCGGCAAGGCCGCGCGCTTCCGGCCCGAGCGACTGTTCGCAGCCGCCAAGTCCAAGGCGTATCTCTTCTCCGGCGTCGAGATCCGCTGGCGCTGCGACGGCGAAACCGCCGAGGCGGCCGGCATTCCGGCCGACGCGACGTTCCACTTCCCCGGCGGCCTTCGCGATTTCCTCGCCGGCGAGATCGAACCCGAGGAAACGATCACCGGCTCGATCTTCGCCGGACGCACCGAGCATAGCGGCCATGGCGCGGTCGAATGGGCGATCGCCTGGCATACGGGCGACGGTTTCGTCCGCTCCTACTGCAACACGGTCCATACCGGAGACGGCGGGACACATGAGGCCGGGCTCCGCGCCGCGCTGGTGCGCGGCCTCAAGAACCACGCGACGCGGATCGGGCAGAAGCGCGCGCAGATCCTCACCGCCGACGACGTCATGGGATCATGTTCGGCGATGCTGTCAGTCTTCATCCGCGAGCCGGAATTCGTCGGCCAGACCAAGGACCGCCTCGCCTCGGCCGACGCCACGCGGCTCGTCGACGCCGCGATCCGCGATCCGTTCGACCATTGGCTCGCCGGCGCCACGGCCGAAGCGGCGCGGCTTCTCGACTGGGTGATCGGCCGCGCCGAAGAGCGCATGCGCCGGCGGCAGGAGCGCGAGATCAACCGCAAAACCGCGGTCAGGAAGCTGCGCCTGCCGGGCAAGCTCGCCGACTGCAGCCAGAGCGCCGCCGGCGGGTCGGAAATCTTCATCGTCGAGGGCGACTCGGCCGGCGGCTCGGCGAAGCAGGCGCGCAACCGCGCGACCCAGGCCGTGCTGCCGCTCCGGGGCAAAATCCTCAACGTCGCCAATTCGAGCCGCGACAAGGCGGTGCAGAACCAGCACCTCGCCGATCTCATCCAGGCGCTCGGCGTCGGGCGCCGCGACGGCTTCCGCGTCGACGACCTGCGCTACGACAAGATCATCATCATGACCGACGCCGATGTCGACGGGGCGCATATCGCCTCGCTGCTGATCACATTCTTCCTCGAAGAAATGCCGGATCTGATCCGCACCGGTCACCTCTATCTCGCCGTGCCGCCGCTCTACCGGCTGAGCCAGGGCGGCCTCACGGCCTATGCGCGAGACGACGCCCATCGCGACGAATTGATGAGATCGCTGTTCAACGGCCGCGGCAAGGTCGAGATCGGACGCTTCAAAGGCCTTGGCGAGATGCTCCCCGGCCAACTCCGCGAGACCACAATGGATCCTGGCAAGCGTACGCTCCTCAAAGTCGAAATCGCCGAGCTGGAGGCGGCGCGGGACGTGGTCGACCGGCTGATGGGCAACCGGCCGGAGGAGCGGCTGAAGTTCATCCAGGAGCGAGCGGAATTCGCCGAGGACCTCGATATTTAGGTGGTCACGAGCGGCCGCGGCCGTCCGGTCCCGACAAGCGCTCCCCAAATGCTCGATCCGCGTTGACTCCGGCGGCCAAGCGCCTATGTTCCTTGACGATCGCTGAGTTCCAGCGCAGAGCGACAGCGGCGCCAGGCGACCCGCCTGCCATCGCCAAACACCCCAAACGTGATCGATCCCCATCATATGCCCTTTGATTCCCTCGGCTTGAGCCCGAAGGTTCTGGCCGCCGTCGAAGCCTCCGGCTACACGACGCCCACCCCCATCCAGCAGCAGGCAATCCCACCGG
Source organism: uncultured Bauldia sp. (assembly GCA_964402275.1). Taxonomy (GTDB): domain Bacteria; phylum Pseudomonadota; class Alphaproteobacteria; order Rhizobiales; family Kaistiaceae; genus JADLGL01. Next base: position 3,929 of record CAYOBK010000162.1, on the reverse strand, counting down.
TGCTTGCCGGACGCGACGTTCTCGGCATTGCCCAGACGGGCACCGGCAAGACGGCCTCGTTCGTGCTGCCGATGCTGACCCGGCTTGAGAAAGGCCGCGCGCGGGCGCGCATGCCGCGCACGCTGATCCTTGAACCGACGCGCGAACTCGCCGCGCAGGTCGAGGAGAATTTCTCCCGCTATGGCCGCAATCACAAGCTTACCGTCGCGCTCCTGATCGGCGGCGTTTCGTTCGACGACCAGGAGAAAAAGCTCGACCGCGGCGCCGACGTCCTGATCGCAACGCCCGGGCGATTGCTCGATCACTTCGAGCGCGGCAAGCTGCTCCTCACCGGCGTCGAAATCCTGGTGATCGACGAAGCGGACCGGATGCTCGACATGGGCTTCATCCCCGACATCGAGCGGATCACCAAACTCATTCCATTTACCCGGCAAACCCTCCTCTTCTCGGCGACGATGCCGAAGGAGATCCAGCGGCTTGCCGACAATTTCATGTCGCGGCCGGAGCGGGTCGAAGTGAGCCGGCCGGCGTCGGTTACCAAGACGGTGAAGCAAACGTGGATCACCACCGACCGCGAACCGCCGCGAAAGCGGGCGACCCTCCGCGCGGCGATCAAATCGGCCGAGGACCTCACCAACGCCATCATATTCTGCAACCGCAAGCGCGACGTGGCGGTCGTCGTCCGATCGCTGCAGCGGCACAATTTCGACGCCGATGCACTTCACGGCGACATGGATCAGCGGGCGCGGATGGCGGTCCTCGAAAAGTTCCGCAAGGGCAATCTCAGACTATTGGTCGCAAGCGACGTGGCGGCGCGCGGGCTCGATATTCCGGTCGTCAGCCACATCTTCAATTTCGACGTGCCGAGCCATGCCGAGGATTACGTGCATCGCATCGGCCGCACCGGCAGGGCCGGCAGGTCCGGAACGTCGGTGACGCTGGCGGCGCGGTCGGACGCCAAATACGTCGCAGCGATCGAGAATCTCACGGGCGAAAAGGTCGAGCCGACCGACATCGACAACAGCGACGAGATCGCCCGCAGCCGGCGCGCCCTGGCGCTCGAAGAAGGCGGCGAGGCCGCCGCCGCGCCCGAGCACCGTTCCAGGCGCGGCCATCGCTCGCGCCGCGACGCCGGCAGGCCGAGGCAGACGACGCCGGTGCCGCCGAAGGACCAAGGGCGCCACGCGCCGCCGAAGCCGAAGCACGACGGCGATCGCGATCAGCAGGTCGTCGGGATGGGCGACCACGTGCCGGATTTCATGCTCCGGCCGGTGCGCATCAGTTCGAGCTAGCGTTTCAGCAGCCGAACTGACCTACCTCGCGTGACGGAAGCCGCCGCTAATGCGCCTGCTGCCGGGCTGGTTCGAGCTTGACCGACTCGCCACAGCCGCACTCCGAAACCTGGTTCGGATTGTCGAACACGAAGCCGGATGAGAATTTCGTCGTGCGGTGATCCATCACCGCGCCAAGCAGGAACAGCACCGCCTTGGCATCGACGAAAACCTTCAGGTCGCCGACGGTGACCACGTCGTCCGCGGGATTGGGCGTCTCGACCGGATCGAGCGTGTAGGCCATGCCGGCGCAGCCGGCATTCTTGACACCGACGCGCAGGCCCGCCAGCGGCGGTTCGAAGCGGCCGATAATCTCCCGGAGCTTCCCGGCCGCTTGCTCGGTAACCGACATTACCTGCGGCCGCGGTCTGACCTGCGTCGTCATCTGTAATTCCTTTACGAACCTATCAGTACCAATTCAAGGCGACCCGCGCCTCGTCCGACATCCGCTCCGTCGACCAGGGCGGATCGAACACCATCTTCACGTCGACCTGTCCGACGCCCGGCACGGTGCTGACGGCGTTTTCGACCCAGCCGGGCATCTCGGCCGCGACCGGACAGGCCGGCGCCGTCAGAGTCATTTCGATCGCGACATTGCGGTCATCGTCGATGTCGACGCGGTAAATAAGCCCGAGCTCGTAGATGTCGGCCGGAATCTCCGGATCGAAAACGGTCTTCAGCGCCGCGATGATGTCGTTCGACAGCCGCTCCAGCTCCTCGGGCGGGATCGAAGACCCGTCGAAGGCGGCGCGCGGCGCCACCGGCATCGGGTCCGGTCCAGGCCTATCGGCGGTCGCGGTCGCGTCCATTTCCACGTGCTCCTTGTCCTTGCCGGGCCAGAGCCGGGAGAACAGTCCTTTCGGCGGAATCTGGGGCTTGGCATCGGCCATTTTAAGCCCCCATCCGGCTTGTCGATACGCCGGCGAAAAGCCGCTTTGCCTTGGTCACGGCCTCCGTCAGCCGATCGACCTCGGCGCGGGTGTTGTAGAGGCCGAACGAGGCCCGGCAACTGGCGGTGGCGCCAAAGCGGCGGAGCAGCGGCAGAGCGCAATGCGTCCCGGCTCGCACCGCAACGCCTTCGCGATCGAGGATCATCGACACGTCGTGCGGGTGGATGCCGTCGAGGTTGAAGGCGACGATCCCGCCCTTGCCGGGGTCGGTGCCGTAGATCCTGAGGCCGTCGATCTCGCCGAGCCGCTGATGCGCGTAGACGGCCAGACCGGCCTCGTGCCGCGCGATCCGCTCGCGGCCGATGCCCTCCATGTAGTCGAGCGCGGCGCCAAGGCCGATCGCCTGGACGATCGGCGGCGTCCCGGCCTCGAAGCGGTGCGGCGGCGTCTCATAGGTGACATTGGACTCGGTGACGTCGCGGATCATCTCGCCGCCGCCCTGATACGGTCGGAGCTCCGCCAGGCGATCGGCCCGGCCGTAGAGGACGCCGATGCCGGTCGGACCGTAGGTCTTGTGGCCGGTGAAGACGTAGAAGTCGCAGCCGAGGTCCTGGACGTCGACGGGCAGATGCACCGCGGCCTGGCTGCCGTCGACCACAACCGGGATTCCGCGCCGATGAGCGATCGCGCAGATCTCCTTGATCGGGACGACGGTGCCGAGAACGTTCGACATGTGGGTGATCGCAACGATCCTGGTGCGCGGCGTCAGCGTCCGCTCGAAGGCATCGAGCGAGAACGACCCGTCGTCCTTGACCGGCGCCCATTTCAGCGCCGCTCCCTTGCGCTCGCGGTGGAAATGCCACGGCACGATGTTGGAATGATGCTCCATGATCGACAGGACGATCTCGTCGCCTTCGCCGAGCAGCGCATCGCCGAGCGATGAGGCAACGAGGTTGAGCCCGTCCGTCGACGACCGGGTGAAGATGATCTCCTCGGGCAATGCCGCGTTGAGGAAGCGGCGGACGGTTTCGCGCGCGGCCTCGTATGCCTCGGTCGAGGCGGTCGAAAGGAAATGCAGCCCGCGGTGGACGTTCGCGTAATCCTCCGAATAAGCGCGCGTGACCCGGTCGATCACCTGGCGCGGCTTTTGCGCCGACGCTCCGTTGTCAAGATAGGTGAGCGGCTTGCCGTAGACGCTGCGCGTGAGGATCGGGAAATCGCTGCGGATCGCCTCGACGTCGTACGCTTCGGTCTCGGGCTTCAGAGCGACGGTCATTGCCGGCGCGCCTCCAGCCATGTCGAAAGCCGCGGCGCCAAAGCTTCGCCGATCGCCGCCTCGTCCAGCGCCTCGATCGCCTCGGCGAGGAAAGCGCGGACCAGCAACGCCATGGCCTCGACGCGCGGAATGCCGCGGGCCATCATGTAGAACAGCGCGTCTTCGTCCACCTCGCCGATCGTGGCGCCGTGGCCGCATTGGACGTCGTCGGCGTAGATCTCGAGTTCCGGCTTGGCGGCGAACTGCGCCTCAGGCGAAAGGAGCAGCGTTCGCGTCAGCATGCGGCCGTCGGTTTTCTGCGCGTCGGGCTCAACCAGGATCAGGCCCTGAAAGGCGCCAAACGCGGTGTCGGCGGCTACGTTCTTGTAGAGAACGCGGCTGGTGGCGCGCGGAACGCGATGGGCGATCCGCCAGCTGATGTCGCCATGCTCC
>CAYOBK010000161.1:0-6144 GCA_964402275.1 uncultured Bauldia sp. | reverse complement strand
TTGCGGCGTCGTCGGGTTCAAGCCGACCCATGGGCTCATCCCGCGGACCGGCGTCCTCATGCTGTCGCGGCCGCTCGACACGATCGGCCTGTTCGGCCGTTCGGTGGAGGACGTTGCCCTTCTCGGCGACGCGCTGGCCGGCTTCGATGGACACGATCCCGACACCGGCCTTGTCGCCGCCCCCGAGCTCTTCGCGACGGCGATTTCCGACCCGCCCGTTGAGCCTGACCTTGCCTTCGTCGGCACGCATCTCTGGGATCGGGCGACCGCCGCGACGAAGGCCGGCTTCGACGAACTCGTCGAGTTCCTCGGCGACCGTTGCACCCGGCTCGACCTCGCGGCTTCCTTCGCCGAGGTTCTGCCGCTGCACCGCGCGCTCATGACCGCCGGCATGGCGAAGCATCTTGCCGGCTACGCCGCCCGCGGCGCCGACCGGCTGTCGCTCGAAATGCGCGAGGCGCTCGGCGAAGGGCGACGCGTGAGCGCCGTCGAATATCTCGAAGCGCAGGAAAAACGCGAGGGCTATCACGCCGCGCTCGACGAGGTGTTCAATCGCTTCGACGCCATCCTCACGCCTGCGGCTGCGGGCGAGGCGCCCGAGGGTCTCCGATCGACGGGCGACCCGTCATTTTGTACGCTATGGTCCTTCTGCGGCGTGCCGGCGATATCCCTGCCGCTTCTCGAAGGTCCGAACGGTCTTCCGGTCGGGGTGCAGTTGATCGGCCGCCGCGGCAACGACGCGAGATTGCTGCGGACCGCGCGGTGGCTGGTCGAGGACGTCCGGTCCCGACCCTGAAGGAGGACGGAACGATGGAGCAAACGGCGTGACCGACCGCATATTGGGCCTGCTGGCGCTCGCCGGGTTCGCCGGCTATCTCGCCTTCCTGATATTCAAGGTGCCGAGCCTGCCCCTCACCCTGGTGCTGGTGTTCGTCATCGTCCTTGCGGGCTGGGACTTTTGGACGACGCTCCGCCCCCGGCGGACCGCGCGCCCGCCGGCAACCGACAAGCCGAAGCAATAGTCCCCGCTCGTCGGCCGCGATTCCGGCAGGCCGCGTGTTCACGTCAGGAGATTGCGGTAGATGTTCTTCGCGCCGAGCGCGGTGATGTCGCGTTCGCCCATGAGCGCCATCGTGACGTCCGCCTCGGTCGCGATGATCTCGAGCGCGCGCGCGACACCCGCCTCGCCGCCCGCGCCGAGCCCCCAGATATAGGCGCGGCCGAGCGCGACGGCCTTGGCGCCGAGCGCGATCGCCTTGACCAAGCTTTGGCCGCTATAGACGCCGCCGTCGAGAATGATCTCGGTCTTGCCGCCGACCGCGTCGACGATCTCCGGCAGGACGCGGATCGCGGACGGCGCGCCGTCGAGTTGCCGGCCGCCATGGTTCGAAACCATGATCGCGTCCGCTCCGTTCTCGACCGCCGCCGCCGCATCGTCCGGATCGAGCACGCCCTTGACGATCACCGGCCCGCCGAATTTCTCCTTGACCCAGGCGACGTCCCGCCAGTTCAGCCCGAGGTCGAATTGCGTGCCGATCCAGGCGGCAAGGTTGCGCGTGTCGCCGACGCCCTCGACATGGCCGACGATGTTGCCGAAGCTTCGCCGTCTCGTTCCGAGCATACCGAGCGCCCAGCGCGGCCGCGTCGCCACCTGCCACAGATGCTTCGGGACCAGCCGCGGCGGCGTCGACAGGCCGTTGCGGATGTCCTTGTGGCGCTGGCCGAGGATCTGGAGGTCCATGGTCAGCACCAGCGCCGAGCAGCCGGCCGCCTTCGCCCGCCCGATCAGCCGCTCGACGAACGCGCGGTCGCGCATCACGTAGAGCTGAAACCAGAACGGCCTCGACGTCGCGCCGGCGACATCCTCGATCGAGCAGATGCTCATCGTCGACAGCGTGAACGGGACCCCCCGCTGCTCAGCCGCGCGCGCCGCTTTGATCTCGCCGTCGGCCGTCTGCATGCCGGTGAGGCCCACCGGCGCCAGCATCGCCGGCATCGCGACGGGCATGCCGAGCAGGGTCGATCCGATACGGCGGCCTTCGAGATTGGTGGCGACGCGCTGGCGGAGGAGAATTGCCTCGAAGTCGGCGGCGTTGGCGCGATAGGTCGATTCCGTCCACGAGCCGCTGTCGGCGTAGTCGAAGAACATCTTCGGCACGCGCCGCCTTGCCTCGCGCTTCAGATCGGCGATGGTGAGCGCCTTGTCGATCCGCATCTGCCCCTCGTCCCCGCTCCGCCGGGATGCATGAAGCCCGCCCGCGCGAGGGCATCGCGCCCAAGTCTCGGGGAGCCTAGCGCGAACTCTTATGAGTTGCCGGCGCCGCTCCTGAAGCGGGGGTCACGCGGCCGAGCGGTTCCTGGCCGTCGCCGCGGCGGCGCAGAGCCGGTCGAGGACGCTGCGGAAGCTTTCGCTCCAGTGCTGGCTGGCCGCCGGATAGCCCAGCGAATTGAGCCTCCGCTCGATGTCACGCCAGCCGGCGCAATTCCCCGAACGGGCCAAGTCCCGCGCGGTCGACCACATCCAATCGTCTCGACTTCCTCGCATGGCAACTCCCAACGCCTCCGTTAAACGCGACACTAGCGCCGCCGGCGGCATGGTGAAGAGAATCTTAACAAAATGGATAACAAACGAGGTTTATGCCCCAGCGCCCAGCCTGCCGCCGGCCGGATCGGTACGGTTGCCGGAGAGCTGGTGGGCCAATAGGGCCGTCGCCGCGGCCCTTGTGCCGACTTGTCGCCCGCCGGTCGCATCGCCCTCACCTCGCCATATTGAGGCGCAAGCGTCACCCAAAGCCCTATTATCGAGCGCCACGGATTGTCGGCGCGTTTACGGCGCCGACCGATCCCCCCCGGGAGGTTGTCATGCTGTCACGCCGCACCGTCCTTGCCGGAGCCGCCGCCGTTGCGGCGTTGCCGGCGCTGCCCTCGATTGCCGGCGCGCAGCCTGCATTGGCTTCCCCGTCCATTCCGGCAATCCGAGAGCGCACGGAAAGCCTGCTCGCGGCGCTTTCTCCGGAACTGACAGCCGGCGCACGGTTCGACCTTGGCGGCGAGGCCTGGCGATCGTGGAATTATTTCGGGACCAATCTCGTCAAGCCGGGCGCCCGGTTCGAGCAAATGAGCCCCGCCGGGCGCGAAGCCGGAACTGAGCTGCTTTACGCCATGCTCTCTCCTCTCGGCTTCGAGAAGGTCGATCGCGTTCGTGCTTTGCAGGACGTCCTGCGGGCAATGGGTATCGGCGCCGCCGACCGGAACTCGGACCGCTACTCGTTCGCGGTCTTCAATGAGCCGAGCGCGACCCGCCTCTGGGGGCTCCGATTCGAAGGCCATCACCTGACGTTGTCGCTGACCATGCGCGGCGATGAAGTCGTGTCGGTGACGCCGTCCGCTTTCTCCTGCTGGCCGAACGACGTCACGATGGGACCTCACGAAGGATCAACCGCGCTCCTCATCGAAGAAGGCACGGCGCGGACGCTCTTCGCCGATCTTCCTTCAGCGCTCCAGTCGCGCGCACGGATAAACGACGCGCCATTCCGGCAGATCATGGCGGTCGCCGGACGGGAGAACATCTTCGCCGTACGCGAGGGGATTCCGGCAGCCGAGATGACCGCCGGGCAGCAGGATCTCCTGTGGCGGATCGCGGAGGCCTATGCCGCCGAGCACTGGCCGGAGCCGATCGCCTCGGCGCAGCGGGCGCGGCTCCGCGAGGGCGACCGCGAGGCCGTCCACTTTGCCTGGGCCGGCGACAACATCGAGGATACGCCGCTCTATTACCGGCTGCACGGCGATTCATTCGTCATGGAGCTTGCGACCGTGGACACCGCGGCGCAGCACCTTCACACGATCTACCACGACACCGAGCGGACGCTTGGGCTCCACCTTCTCTGAACCGGCGCCCTCTGACGTGAGCGTCGGGGACCGCCTCCGCGTCCATGTCGGCGACATCACGACACTGGCAGTCGAGGCCATCGTCAACGCGGCGAACTCCTCCCTCCTTGGCGGCGGCGGCGTCGACGGCGCCATCCACCGCGCGGCCGGCCCGGAGCTCCTCGCCGAGTGCCGGACGCTCAATGGCTGCAAGACAGGCGAGGCGAAGCTGACGCGCGGCTATCGCCTCCCCGCCCGCACCATCATCCACACGGTCGGGCCGGTCTGGCAGGGCGGCGGCAAGGGCGAGGCCGGCCTTCTCGCCTCATGCTACCGCCGCTCGCTCGAAATCGCCCGGGCCCATGATTGCCGCTCCCTCGCCTTCCCCGCGATCTCGACCGGCGTCTATGGTTATCCGAAGGACGAGGCGGCCGGCATCGCCGCCGCCACGGTCCGCGAATTCCTCGAAGCGAGCGCGCTGCCGGAGACCGTCACCTTCTGCTGCTTCGACCAGACGACGGCGGAGCTGTACCAGAGCATTGTTACGGCTCTTTGATGAGAGCCGGAACCGGCAGAAGTCAGGCCCGACGCCACTTAGTCGATGTTAGACGGAAGAGTGCGGAAGCTCGGCATATCGGCTCTGATCCAAGCCCCGGTCAGCTGAAGGCCGAAGTAGCCAAGGATCGGTCCGCCGAGTTCGGCGGCCACCTCCGGGAGTCTGTCCATCGCGCCAGCGACCGGGTGTGTCAGGAGTACCGTCCGCTCGTCCACGTCGGACTGCCGGCTCGGCCAATCTCTCCGCGGATCGCCCAGCGATCGACCCTTGAGCCCTCGCCACGTTGCGCGAACGTCGAGCACTGCCGCGTTCTCGAAGTAGGTGTTGGCGAATGTGAAACCGAACGCAAGAAACTCGACTAAGTCACGCTCCAGATTCCATGGCTGGAACCAAGTACCAGGCTTGAGCCGAGGCGCACCCGTCACGTCTCCACGATCCTCGCGGTAAGCCCGAACGATCGTCGCGAGTCCGTCTTGCCGAACACGCCAAAAGTCGGGCATCGATGCGGGCCGAATACTCTCCATCAGATTCGTCTGATAAGCGTCGAGGTCGGCCCCTCCCTCGTGTTCGACAATCAGACGAGGCCTTATCTCCTCGCGCGTGAACGGATAGAACATGCTCCATCCAGTCCAAACGATCTCCTTTACCGCAGCGTTCATCTTGCGCAGAGCTTCGAGCAAATCAGTATTCGGAATGACCGTCGCCGGAGGCGTCTGGCGAACCGCCAAGGTGAGTTGGAGGTGGTTCCGACCGAGAGGAACGGGCCATTCCGGCTTGTGGATTCGGAGCTGCTCCAAGAATTCTTGATTGCGCGCTTCGTGCCAGAGAGCCAGATCGGTAGTCGGCTGCAGCGGAGGCGGCTCGGGTCGTTGTGCGCCGTCCCTGGAACCGACCCCCAATCCGCCCAACTCCCCGGCGATGCGAAGTCCCTCTCGGAGCGTGGCGGCCAGAGACTCGCGTTCCCGGAGAACGCATCGATGAATGATCGGAGCCCATTCCGCACTCGTTGTGATCGGCGCTGATCGCGGCCCCGGTGCCCTCGTGCGCGCTCGTTCGCTTGAACTACTGAACAAGATCACCGAATCGGTCTTCATCGTCGCGTCGCCTGATGGCTTCGGCTTTGAAGGGGGGACGCCGAAAGGCGGTGGTTCGAGAGATTTCCGAGGCATTGGCATCCCCAACGGTGCAAGACGCCGTTCGTCGAGCCACCGGAGACCGCAGGAGGTTGCTGCTTCGCGTTCGCGCTTTGGTGGGAGCGTAGTGGTCCAGCTTTCTCAGAGGGCCCGAGTGGATGTCTTGGCGGGCGGTGGCCAATCCTAACCGATCGCGGCCAGGCTCTTCAGCATCATGCGGCTCGATCGCTCGAGCAGCGGCAGCATCGTCTCGGCAAGCCGGCTGAAATGCTTGGTCAGCCGCTTGGCCGTCTCCTCGCCATGGTAGGCATTGAGGGGGGCCTGACCGAACAGCTCTCGTTCGACGACGAGAGACAGATTGCCGATCCAGCCCTGTACCCGGGTCATGTTGTGGTAGCCGAGGACCGCGGCATCGATCCGCATGATGTCGGCCGTGTTGGGCTCCCCGAGCTCGGCGATGAGCGACTGTCGGAACGTCAACAGGGTCGCGACCGTCAGGGCGTCCAGATAGCGTTCGGCACCAAGGCACCCGACGATGAAGCGACCGTTGCCGATCTCGTCGCCGGCGCGCTCGAGGAGCTTCGCCCA
>CAYOBK010000160.1:0-5099 GCA_964402275.1 uncultured Bauldia sp. | reverse complement strand
CGCCTCGGCCTGCCGCCCGACTCGCGAAAATTCACCCCGCACATCACCTTGGCAAGGCTCAAAGGCGTGGCCGACGGTCCGATCGCCCGTTATCTGTCGGAGCGCGTGCCGTCCGCGCCGCCGTTCAGCGTCGACCGGTTCGTCCTGTTCTCGGCCCGCGAGTCGGTCGGCGGCGGCCCTTACATCGTCGAGGAAGCCTATCCGCTCGCCGCCGAAGCGGCGTGACAGGCTTGCATCCGGCGGTCGGGTCCCCGATGTTGAGAAAAATGCCCCACGGAGCGGACCAGGATGGCTGACGCGATTTCCATCGAAATCCTCGATCCGGGCACGGAGGACGAGGCTCGGCAGGAGCGGACGGTCCGCGCCAGGTTCTGGCGAACGCTGAGGCGCGCCGCCCGGCAGATTCCCTTCATGGAGGAGCTCGTCGCCGGCTATTATTGCGCCATCGACCGTTCGACGCCGGCCCGCGTCCGCACCGCACTCTTCGGCGCGCTAGCCTATTTCGTCCTCCCCGTCGACATGATCCCGGATTTCATCATCGGCACCGGCTTCGCCGACGACGCCACGGTTCTGCTCGGCACGCTGGCCGTCGTTAAGGCGCATATCGCGCCTCGTCACCGCGAAGCCGCCCGCAACGCCCTTGGCGGCGAACTCGGCGGACACGCTTAGACGGCGCCAAACTCTCGCCCTATTTCGACTCCACGCGGGACCCATTGATCGCGACGGGTCTTGACCGGCGCATGGCGTGCGGGCGCATATCGGTTCACCGAACACCAACCAGATCGGCCACGGTCCGGCCGATTCGCTCTGTCACCGATCATGCGGCGAAATCGGCGCGCGCCACCAATGAAACACCGACTTCTGCCGGCGGCCGCCGCGGCGGCCATGTTTGCCGGCGCGATCGGGCCGGGCTTGGCCCAAAACGGCGAGCCCGCCGTCCGCTTCCAGAATTGGGACCTCCACATACTCGACGAACCCGCTGGCAGGACTTGCATCGTCGCCTCGCGCCCGATCGACAGCCAGCCGACGACCGTCGTCCGAAACGGTCAGCAGGTCGCCATCGTGCGCAGCGCGGTGATTTTCATGATCACCGATTGGCCGGCTGACGGCGTTCAGCACGAAGTGCACGTACAGATGGGTTATCCCGTGGCGGGCAACGTTTCGGTGACTGTTGACGACGAGGCGACCTTCACTATGACCATCATCGACAACGAGGGTGCCTGGCTGCCTACCGGGGTCGAGGACAACCTGTTGACGGCCGCGATGATGCGGGGACGCAACATGGTGGTGCGTGCGCGCTCGACACGGGGCACGGATACGGTAGACACTTACTCGCTCTACGGAGTCACCGCCGCCTTGGCGCGGGCGGCCGAGGAATGTGCGTGACAAGGTTGGGAGCCATTCGCGACATGCAGGGACCGACATGCTGAGACGCCTCGCTTCCATCGCCGTGTTTTTCGTGATTGCCGGCAGTGCGGCAGCGCAGCCGGAGACGGCCGAGCGCGTCGGCACCTTCAACGACTGGTCGGCCTATGTTGCCAACAGCACCACGGGCCGCGTCTGCTTCGCCGTGTCGCAGCCGGTGGAAACGGCGCCCACCGGAGTCAACCGCGACGCGATCTACTTCATGCTGTCGACCTGGCCGATCGGTAACATCCGCAACGAGGCCTCGATCATTATCGGCTACCCCTTCGCGACCGACTCGGTCGTGACGGTAACGATCGACAACACGGACACCTTCGAGTTCTTCACCCAGAACGACGCCGCCTGGCTCCGCGATCTCGGCCAGGAACAGGCGCTGGTGGTGGCGATGCAGCGCGGCATCGAGATGGTCGTCCGCGGCCGGTCGCAACGCGGCACCGACACGACCGACCGCTATTCGCTTCGGGGCGTCACTATGGCGCTCGCCCGCGCGCAACAGGATTGCCCCTAGCGGCCCGCCGGACAGCGCCGCTTTTGCTTTTTCCTGGCGGCGGGCCTAGATCGGCGGCATGCCCGAGTCCGCCGCCGCAACACGACTCGCCGACTCAGGCCTCGCGCCGCGCGACAGTGCGCCGCGCCCGTCCCTGATCGGCCTGACGCGCGCCGAAATGGCGGCCGCGCTGGGCGAAGCTGGCGGTCCGGAACGCCAGCGGCGGATGCGGATCACCCAGCTGTGGCACTGGCTATACGTCCGCGGCGCCGACGACTTCGCCGGAATGAGCAACATCTCCAAGGAGCTGCGCGCGGTTCTTGCCGAGCGCTTCACCTTGGCGCGGCCGGAGATCGTCGCCGAGCAGCGCTCGACCGACGGCACGGTGAAGTGGCTTCTCCGCTTCCCGCCGCGCGGCGCCGGCCGGCCGGTCGAGGCGGAAACCGTCTACATCCCGGAGGAAGGCCGCGGCACGCTTTGCGTCTCGAGCCAGGTCGGCTGCACCCTGACTTGCAGTTTCTGTCACACCGGCACGCAAAAGCTGGTCCGCAACCTCACCGCGGAGGAGATCGTCGGCCAGATTCTCGTCGCCCGCGACCGGCTCGGCGATTTCCCCGGCGCCGAGACTCCGGCCGGGGCGATCACCCCCGCCGAAGGCCGCAAGGTTTCCAACATCGTCATGATGGGCATGGGCGAGCCGCTCTACAATTTCGACGCCGTCAAGGCCGCGCTCCTGATCGCCGCCGACGGCGACGGCCTCGGCCTCTCCCGGCGCCGGATCACGCTGTCGACCTCCGGCGTCGTGCCGATGATCCGCCGCGTCGGCGAGGAGATCGGCGTGATGCTGGCGGTGTCGCTCCACGCCGTCCGCGACGACCTTCGCGACGAGCTGGTGCCGCTCAACAGGAAATATCCGATCGCCGAGCTGCTCGACGCCTGCCGCGCCTATCCCGGCCTTTCCAACGCCCGCCGCATCACGTTCGAGTATGTGATGCTGAAGGGCGTCAACGATTCGGTCGCCGACGCCCGCGAATTGGTGCGGCTCCTTGCCGGCATTCCGGCGAAGATCAACCTCATCCCCTTCAATCCGTGGCCGGGCACGGCGTATGAATGTTCCGACTGGGGCGTGATCGAGCGCTTCGCCGAAGTGATCAACCGCGCCGGCTACGCCTCGCCGATCCGCACGCCGCGCGGCCGCGACATCCTCGCCGCCTGCGGCCAGTTGAAGAGCGAGAGCGAGCGCCTCCGCGTCCGCGAGCGGCTGGCGCTGGAGGCGATGATCCCGGCGGGCTGAGCCAAGCGTCCTGAGTCCGCACTTACTCCGTTCGTCCCCGCGGAAGCGGGGGCCCAGAGCCGCCAGTCCGGTGATTGCGGATGCTGGATTCCCCGCGTCCGCGTGAACGGAGCAAGTCACCTGGCCCGCCCGACGGCCCGCCGCCTCAACACGACCATCGCCACGAAGCCGAACGCGACCGTCGCCATCACCGCAGGAAAGAGCACCGTCGTCGCCGAGTAATGCTCGAGCGCGCCGATCGAGATGACGTTCCGCGTCGCCACCAGCGCGAAGAAGGCGAGATGCTCCTCGAACGGCCGGCCATGGGCCTTTGCGGATCGTCGGCCCGAAGCCGAGCGCGTCGACCAGCGTCAGGATCGCCACCGCCCAGAACGGATCGGACGTCAGCCACCACAGCGGCAGCGACGACATCGCGCTGACGAAGAACGCCCAGTCCATCCGCGTGATCGACACGTCGGCGCGCTTGGCGAAGGCGAGAACCGCCACGCCGATCGTAATCACGCCCGAAACGCCGATCGGCCAGGCGCCGGCGCCGCCTTCGTCGGCGATTTGCGCCAGGAAGACGATGAAGGTCGTCGCGCCCCAGATCACCCAGGAAAAGACGTGGGGCTTGGTCTGCCCCGAGAGGATCGAGCGGACATAGGGATAGAACGCGGCCAGCGTCAGGGCGATCGCGACTCCGCTCAGGAACTCCTTCATCGCCGATTGTCCCGGCTCGCCTGCGCGTAAGCCGCCGCGCCCGCCGCGATTGCCGTGCCGCGCGCCGGTATCGCAGGCCGGCTGGCATTCGTCGAGCGGCGATGGCAAACACGCCCGGAGGCGCAGGCCGGAGCGGCGAAGGCAGGGAAAGACATGGCGAAAGACAAGGCAGCAGACGCATGGGTGGCGCCGACCATCGCCGAATACGAGAAGCTCGGCGCATTCTATCTCGGCCGCCCCTACGACCTTGCCGCCGGCGCGCCCGAGCCCGGCCTCATTCTTTACGATTCGAAGGATCTGGTGACCCACGCCGTCTGTATCGGCATGACCGGCAGCGGCAAGACCGGGCTTTGCATCGGTCTCATCGAGGAGGCGGCGATCGACGGCGTGCCGACCATCGCCATCGACCCGAAGGGCGATCTCGGCAATCTTCTGCTCACGTTCCCGGAACTCCGGCCGGAGGATTTTCGTCCCTGGGTCAACGAGGACGATGCTCGGCGGAAGAACATGTCGGCCGACGAATACGCCGCGCAGCAGGCTGAGCTCTGGCGCAGCGGACTCGCGTCTTGGGGTCAGGATGGCGCGCGACTGAAGCGGCTCCGCGACGCGGCCGAGTTCACCCTGTTCACGCCGGGTTCGACTGCGGGCGTTCCCGTGTCGATCCTCGCTTCATTCGCCGCGCCGCCGCCCGCGCTGCGGAGCGACCGGGAACTCCTCCTCGAGCGCGTCAGCTTCACCGCGACGAGCCTCCTCGGCCTCCTCGGCATCGATGCCGATCCGGTGCGGAGCCGCGAGCATATCCTGCTCTCGCACATCTTCCAGGCCGCCTGGAGCGACGGCCGCGACCTCGATCTTGCCGGACTGATCCGCCAGATCCAGGATCCGCCGATCACTCGCGTCGGCGTCGTCGACCTCGAAGCGTTCTACCCGGCGACCAACCGCCACGCCCTCGCGATGGCGCTCAACAACCTCCTCGCCGCCCCGGCCTTCGCGACCTGGCTTCTGGGCGAGCCGCTCGACATCGGCAAATTGCTGTTCGACCCGGACGGCAAGGCGCGCGTGTCGATCTTCTCGATCGCACATCTCTCCGACACCGAGCGGATGTTCTTTGTCTCGCTGCTACTCAGCCAGGTCGTGTCGTGGATCCGCACGCAGTCCGGAACGACGAGTCTGCGGGCGCTTCTCTATATGGAC
>CAYOBK010000159.1:0-7804 GCA_964402275.1 uncultured Bauldia sp. | reverse complement strand
CGATCGAGCAGCTGCTGGCCGGACTGCAGGCGTTGGTCGAATACGAGCGGAAGACCGACACACCGGATCTCTTTGCGTTGCTCGGCGTCGCGGACCCCGCACCGGATCGCGACAGCACGCGGGTAACGCTGGCAGCCGCCGATGGCGACATCGTCCTCGACGCCGTCCTCGGATACCCCGCCAACGCCATCGGCCGGCACACCAGGGGCGGCGTCTATGTGCGGCGGATCGGCGAAGACCGCGCCTGGCTGGCGGAAGGCACGGTGATCCCGCCCACTTTCGTCGCCGAGTTCTTCGAGCAACTATTCACCGTCACGGGTCCCGAGGTGGGCAGGGTAACCATCCTTCAAGGCGATGCCGTGCAGTTCGATGCGGTGAAGGTCGACTTCGCGACCGGCGATTACGACCTCGTCTATCTCGACCCGGCGATCGGTCCGGAAGGCGCGACCGCCCGCGACAGCGCCGTACGCGGCATGTCGCAGGGGATCGTCTCCATGACCTTCGTCGACGCGATCGCGCTCGAAGACGTAACGATTGCCGATGACGCGCGCACCATCCGCTACGTAACGCAGGACGGCCTTAGCCTGTCGGTGACGCTGGCCGAAAGGGAGGGGACGACCTACGCGATCTTCGCCGCGGCGGCCGAACCCGGCAGCCAGGCTCAGGAACGCGCTGCGGCCATTGCCGCCGCCACATCCCGATGGGCATTCGAGCTTCAGCCCGGCCGGTTGGTGACGTTCCGGCGTGACATTTCCGAGCTGTTCGACCGCCCGATCCTCCCGGTCGAAGAAGGCCCCGCACCGGCGCCGGCGCCCGGACCGCTGGTGCCGCTGCCGCCGGTGCCCGCGCCTCCCTAAGCCGCCGATCGCGACAACCGCCCGAACATCGATTCCGCCGGCAGGAACGCCGCGCCGCGCTCGCGCAGGAACGCGGTGAACGCGTCCGCGGCGGTCGACAGCGACCGGTCGACCCGCCGCACCAGGAACCATTGCCGGACGATCGGCAGGCCGGCGACGTCGAGCATCACCAGGCGGCCGTCGGCGAGTTCCACCGCCACCGAATGGCCGGAGATCAGCGCCACGCCGAGCCCCGCCATCACCGCCTGCTTGATCGTCTCGTTGCTGCCGATCTCCATGCCGGTCGGCGTCCCCTTCACCTGCAGTCCCTCGAAGAACGTCTCGAACGCCGCGCGGGTGCCCGAACCCTCCTCGCGGATGAGGAACCGCTCACGCGCCAACACCCGCTTGGCGATCCGCTTCTGCCCGACCAGCGGATGGTCGGGCGAGGCAATGATCACCAGCGGATGACGGCCGAACGACTTGGCCTCGACCTCGAAGTCCTCCGGCGGCCGGCCCATGATCGCCATGTCGACGCGGTAATCGCGCAGCGCCTCCACGATCGCGTCGCGGTTGCCGACGAACAATTGCACGTCGACATGCGGATGCTCCCGCATGAACGCTGCGATCAGTTGCGGCGCGAAATACTTTCCGGTCGATACCACGCCGATCGTAATCGTGCCGTGGCGCAAGCCCTTCAGATCGTCGATCTTCTCCCGGCATTCGCGCAGGAGATCCTCGATCCGCGACACCGTGCGGAACACCTCCCAGCCTGCTGCAGTCGGTCGCATCCCGGCCTGCGTCCGGTCGAACAACGGCAGTCCGAGCTCGGTTTCAATCAGCTTGAGCTGGCTGGTGACGGCCGGTGTTGTCAGGTTCAGCCCCTTGGCGGCATTGACGATTCTGCCGCTGCGGATGATCGCCGCTACCGAGCGCAGCTGCTTGAGGGTGGTGTTTCGCATGGCCCACCGGTAAACGAAATTTATCGGCATGCCAAGATAATTTCATTTTCCCTCGCGCCAAAAAACGGTCAATAGTCGCGGCGATTGTTGGCCGCTGCGTTGCGTGCGAAAATGAATGCAGCGGGGATGCCGGGTCACTCACAACAAGAAGCTCGGCGCGCGTCGGATGTCGGGGAGCGGCGACACCGCCCTGATATCCGTCTGGGGAGGACGTGATGCAGCTGACCTCGGAGATGTCCGGGCAGGAGTTGCCTATTCCGGCGAGAGCCGAGGCCGCGCGGCGTCGCGGCGGCGTGTCTGCCGCGGGAGCCTGACGGGAGAATGTCACGCCGCTATCCGATCATTTCGATCACCGGCTCGTCCGGAGCCGGAACCTCGACGGTGCGCAAGACCTTCGAGCAGATTATGCACCGCGAGAAAATCAACGCCGCCTTCATCGAGGGCGACGCGTTCCATCGCTACAACCGGCTCGAGATGCGCGATGTGATGAAGACGGAAACCGAAAAGGGAAACCATCGCTTCTCCCATTTCGGCCCCGACGCCAACCTTTTCGAGAAGCTCGAGGAGACCTTCCGCGTCTATGGCGAGACCGGCGGCGGCGAGACCCGCCATTACGTTCACGACGATGACGAGGCGAAGCGCTACGGCTCGAAGCCGGGCACTTTCACCAAATGGGAGCCGTTTCCCCCGGACACCGATCTCCTGTTTTATGAGGGACTGCACGGCGCGGTCGTGACCGACAAGGTCAACATTGCCAAATACGCCGACGTGAAGATCGGCGTTGTGCCGGTGATCAACCTCGAATGGATCCAGAAGATCCATCGCGACAAGGAAGCCCGCGGCTATACCACCGACGCGGTGAAGGAGACCATCCTTCGCCGCATGCCGGATTACATCGATTACATCGTCCCGCAATTCTCGCAAACCAACATCAACTTCCAGCGGACGCCGACGGTCGACGTCTCCAACCCGTTCATCGCGCGCTGGATTCCGACGCCGAACGAATCCATCGTCGTCATCCGCTGGGCGAATCCCGCCGGGATCGACTTCCCCTATTTGCTGGCGATGATTCCCCAGTCCTACATGTCGCGAGCGAATTCGATCGTCATCCGCGGCGGCTATCTCGATCTCGCGATGCAGCTGATCCTGACGCCGCTGATCCTCAGGCTCGTCGAGCAGCACAACACGTCACAGTGAAGGGCCCGCCAATGACCCAGGACACCAACACCCAGCTTGCCAACGAAGCGCCGGCCGTCTCCGACCGGATGATGGCCGGAGCGATCCGCGCCCTGTCGATGGATGCCGTCCAGGCCGCGAAATCCGGTCATCCCGGAATGCCGATGGGGATGGCCGACGTCGCCACCGTGTTGTTCACGCGCTTTCTGAAATTCGATCCGAAGGCGCCGGAATGGCCCGACCGTGACCGTTTCGTCCTGTCGGCAGGCCACGGTTCGATGCTGCTTTATTCGCTGCTCTATCTCACCGGCTACGAGGACATGACCGTCGACCAGCTGAAGCGCTTTCGCCAGCTGGGCTCCAAGACTGCCGGTCATCCCGAATACGGGCACGCCGCCGGCATCGAGACCACCACCGGTCCGCTCGGCCAGGGCCTCGCCAATTCTGTCGGCATGGCGCTCGCCGAGCGCATGCTCAACGCCCGCTTCGGCGACGATCTCGTCGACCACTATACCTACGTCATCGCCGGCGACGGCTGCCTCATGGAAGGCATCAGCCACGAGGCGATCGACATGGCCGGCCATCTCGGTCTCGGCCGGCTCATCGTGCTGTTCGACGACAACAACATTTCGATCGACGGTTCGACCAGCCTTTCCACATCGACCGATCAACTCGAGCGCTTTGCCGCGGCCGGGTGGTCGGTGCGCGCCGTCGACGGCCATGACGCCGAAGCCGTTGCCGGCGCCATCGACGAGGAGCGGAAGACCGACCAGCCGTCGCTGATCGCCTGCCGCACCAAGATCGGCTACGGCGCGCCGACCCGTGCCGGCACGGCCAAAGCCCATGGCGAGCCGCTTGGGGAGGACGAGGTCGCCGGCGCCCGCAAGAATCTCGAATGGCCGCACGAGCCTTTCGTGGTGCCTGAGTCGATCCTCGCCGCCTGGCGCGCGGCCGGCGGCCGAGGCAGCGTTCGCCGAAAGGCCTGGGAGCAGCGCCTGAAGTCGACGGCCGACGAACTCCGCGAGCAGTTCCTTGCCGGTCAGGCGGGCCGCGTCGCCGATGTCGCGGCCGAAGCGCTCGCCGGCCTCAAGGCGACCTGGGCGAAGGACAAGCCGAAGCTTGCCACCCGGCAGTCTTCACAGAAGGCGCTGGAAGTGCTGATCCCGGCGATTCCCTACATGATCGGCGGTTCCGCCGATCTTACCGGCTCCGTCGGCACGAAGATCGGGTCGCATGAGATCTTGACCCGGGACGACTACGCCGGCGGCTACATCCATTATGGCGTCCGCGAGCACGCCATGGCGGCGGCGATGAACGGCATCGCGCTGCACGGCGGATTCATTCCCTATGGCGGCACCTTCCTGGTGTTTGCCGATTATTCGCGGCCGTCGATCCGCCTCGCCGCCCTGATGGGCATCCGCGTGATCCACGTCCTCACCCACGATTCGATCGGCCTCGGCGAGGATGGCCCGACGCATCAGCCGGTCGAGACGCTGTCCGCGCTCCGGGCGATCCCGAATCTGAAGGTCATCCGTCCCGCCGATGCTATCGAAGCTGCGGAGGCCTGGGAGGCGGCGCTCGCCAACGAGAAGGGACCGACCGCGCTGGTCCTCACCCGCCAGGGCCTGCCCGCGCTCCGCACCGACGCGGCCGAGAACAAGGTCGCCAGGGGCGCCTATGTGATCCGCGAATCGGCCGGCAAGCGCAAGGTGACGATTCTGGCGTCCGGCTCGGAGGTCTCGATCGCGGTCGAAGCGGCCGAGACTCTGGCCAAGGCAGGAATCGGCGCCGCCGTCGTGTCGATGGCCTCGATGGAACTCTTTGCCGCGCAGCCGGAAGCCTATCAGGCCGATGTCCTCGGCACGGCGCCGCGCATCGCCGTCGAGGCGGCGGTGCGGCAGAGCTGGGACCGTTATCTGCGCCCCGGCGACGCTTTCGTCGGCATGTCGACTTTCGGCACGTCGGCTCCCGGCCCGGACGCCTACAAATATTTCGGCATCACCGCCGACGCCGTTGCCGAGGCCGCCAAAGGCCTCGCCGGATGACGATCACCCCGTTTCCCCACAAATGAACAGGCTGAAGGAGACCATCGATATGAGCACCGCGCTGAAGGACGAGCTGTCCCAATCCAGCAAGGCCGGGACGATGAAGGAGGGCAAGGAGCGCTACAAGTCGGGCGTCATTCCCTACGCCCGCATGGGCTATTGGGAGCCCGGCTACCAGCCGAAGGAAACCGACCTCATCACTCTTTTCCGCATCACGCCCCAGCCGGGCGTCGATCCGGTCGAAGCGGCCGCCGCCGTCGCCGGCGAATCGTCGACAGCGACCTGGACCGTCGTCTGGACCGATCGCTTGACCGCCGCCGAGCTCTATCGCGCCAAGGCGTTCCGCGTCGATCCGGTTCCCAACACCGGCGAAGGCACCAAGGTCGATCAGCAATATTTTGCCTACATCGCCTACGATCTCGACCTGTTCGAGCCCGGCTCGATCGCCAACCTCACCGCGTCGATCATCGGCAACGTGTTCGGTTTCAAGGCGGTGAAAGCCCTCAGGCTCGAGGACATGCGCATCCCGGTCGCGTACCTCAAGACATTCCAGGGGCCGGCCACCGGCATCGTCGTCGAGCGCGAGCGCCTCGACAAATTCGGCCGGCCGCTGCTCGGCGCGACCACCAAGCCGAAGCTCGGCCTCTCCGGCCGCAACTACGGCCGCGTGGTTTTCGAGGCGCTGAAGGGCGGCCTCGATTTCGTCAAGGACGACGAGAACATCAACTCGCAGCCCTTCATGCATTGGCGCGACCGCTTCCTTTACTGCATGGAGGCGGTGAACCGCGCGTCGGCCGCGACCGGCGAGGTCAAGGGCCACTATCTCAACGTCACCGCCGGCACGATGGAGGAGATGTATGAGCGCGCCGAGTTCGCCAAGGAACTCGGCTCGGTGATCATCATGATCGACCTCGTCATCGGCTACACCGCGATTCAATCGATGGCGAAATGGTCGCGCAAGAACGACATGATCCTGCACCTCCATCGCGCCGGCAATTCGACCTACTCGCGGCAGAAGAACCACGGCATGAACTTCCGCGTCATCTGCAAATGGATGCGGATGGCCGGTGTCGACCACATCCACGCCGGCACCGTCGTCGGCAAGCTCGAGGGCGACCCGCTGATGATCAAGGGCTTCTACGACACGCTCCGCGAGGAGCGCACGCCGCAGAACCTCGAGACGGGCCTCTTCTTCGACCAGGATTGGGCGTCGCTCAACAAGGTCATGCCGGTGGCGTCCGGCGGCATCCATGCCGGTCAGATGCACCAGCTGGTCCATTATCTCGGTGAGGACGTTGTCCTGCAATTCGGCGGCGGCACGATCGGCCATCCCGACGGCATCCAGGCCGGCGCCACCGCCAACCGCGTCGCGCTCGAGGCGATGATCCAGGCCCGCAATGAAGGCCGCGACTACATGAAGGAAGGTCCGGATATCCTCAACGCCGCCGCCAAGTGGTGCTCGCCGCTGAAGTCCGCCCTCGAGGTCTGGAAGGACATCACCTTCAACTACGAGTCGACCGACACCGCCGACTTCGTTCCGACCGCAACCGGCAGCGTCTGATCCGCTGCGCCAACCTGTTTGGAGACTTTACGACCATGATGACCAATCACGGCAACCGGATCACGCAGGGACAGTTCTCGTTCCTGCCCGACCTGACCGACCAGCAGATCGTCAAGCAGATCCAGTACGCGCTCGACAACAAATGGGCGGTGAGCATCGAATACACCGACGATCCCCATCCTCGGAATACCTATTGGGAAATGTACGGCCAGCCGATGTTCGACCTGAAGGATCCGGCGGGGATCATGATGGAGGTCAACGAGTGCCGGAAGACGTTCCCGCGCCATTACATTCGCGTCACGGCCTTCGACTCGACGCGAGGCTGGGAGACGCCGCGGATGTCCTATATCGTCAACCGTCCGGAGAACGAGCCCGGCTTCACGCTCTTGCGTCAGGAGCGGAACGGCCGCTCGATGGGCTACACCATCCGGCCCTACGCCACCGACAAGCCGGAAGGCGAGCGCTACCTGTAGCCACAATATTGGAGCGGCGCCATGGCGGCGCTGCTCCGAGGCCGCGCCTCTCGCCGCTCGTCCCCGCGAAAGCGGGGACCCGGGGCCAGGCGTCACGGCCGAAGCGATCCGGCCTGGATTCCCGCGTTCGCGGGAATGAGCGGATCAAGGCGAGTCACGAACCATGGCTGATACACCGACAACGACAGAGGCGCAGGAACCTGGGAAGCCCGCCGGCCCGATCGATCTCGCCAGGGAGATGGCCGAGTCGGGCGTTGCCGACGTCCTGCGCGAACTCGACCAGGATCTGATCGGCCTCGCCCCGGTGAAGAAGCGCATCCGCGAAACGGCGGCTCTGCTCCTCGTCGACCGGGCGCGCAAGAAGCTCGGCCTCGCGCACGAGACGCCGACGCTGCATATGAGCTTCACCGGCAATCCCGGCACCGGCAAGACCACCGTGGCGCTGCGGATGGCCGACCTGCTCAACCGCCTCGGCTACATCCGCCAGGGCCATCTCGTGACCGTCACCCGCGACGACCTCGTCGGCCAGTATATCGGCCACACCGCGCCGAAGACCAAGGAAGTCCTCAAAAAGGCGATGGGCGGCGTCTTGTTCATCGACGAAGCCTACTACCTCTCTCGCCCCGAGAACGAGCGCGACTACGGCCAGGAGGCGATCGAGATTCTCCTCCAGGTCATGGAAAACCAGCGCGACGATCTTGTCGTCATCGTCGCCGGCTATGCCGACCGGATGGAGAGGTTCTTCTCGTCC
>CAYOBK010000158.1:0-6178 GCA_964402275.1 uncultured Bauldia sp. | reverse complement strand
CCGGCCGGCACTTTGAGCGTCACGTCGGCGCCCTTCGCGCCAGTCCTGTTGCGGCCCATGCCATGCACGCCGGTCTTGGCCTTGAAATGCTGCTGGTAGCGGTAATCGATCAGCGTGTTGAGGCCGTCGACGGCCTCCGCGACGACGTCACCCCCGCGGCCGCCATCGCCGCCGTCGGGCCCGCCGAATTCGATGAACTTCTCACGCCGGAACGACACCGCGCCGGCGCCGCCGTCGCCGGAGCGGACATGGACCTTGGCCTGATCGAGGAACTTCATCTGATGACGTTCGACTACGACATCTCTTGATCGTCACCACCGGACTTGATCCGGTGGTCCATCGGGCGCCTCCGCATGGATTGCCGGGTCAAGCCCGGCAATGACGAAGTCACGGCGTAACCGCCTGGCGACAACCTACTCCGCGGGCTCGCTCGGCAGGACCGAGACATAGGTGCGGCCGCCGGCCCTGGTACGGAACTCGACGAAACCGTCGACGGTCGCGAAGATCGTATGGTCGTGGCCGAGGCCGACGCCCGTGCCCGGATGCCATTTGGTGCCGCGTTGACGGACGATGATTTTGCCGGCCGTCACCAGCTCGCCGCCGAAGAGCTTGACGCCGAGACGCCGGCCCGCCGAATCGCGGCCGTTCCGCGACGACCCGCCTGCTTTCTTGTGTGCCATCGTGGTCTCCTTGGCCTAGGCGCCTTTGGCCAGCTTCTTCGCCTGTCCGACCCAATCGTCGCGTTCGGCGCGGCCTTTGACGTTCAGGAGCTCGTCGACCTTCGCGAGATCCTTGGCGCTGAACGCCGCGATCTGGTCGAAGCGCGTGATGCCGATGGCATTGAGCTTGCCTTCGAGCACCGGGCCGACGCCGGTGATCTTCTTGAGGTCGTTCGGCTCGCCTTTCGGCCGCGTGAACGGCGTGGTCTGGGCGGCCTTCTCGGCCGCCCTTACCGGCCTCTTGACCTTGGCCTCGGCCTTCGACGGCTTTGCCTTCGCCTCCGCCTTGGCGGGCTTCGCCTCGGCCTTCGGCTTCGGTTCCACCTTCGGTTCGGCGGCGACCTTCGGTTCCGGCTTCGCCTCGGCCTTCGGCCTGGCGGCCTTCTTCGGCGCCTTCTTGCCGTCGGTCAGAATATCGGTGATCCGCACCAGGGTGTAGTGCTGGCGATGGCCGCGCGTCCGGCGCGAATTCTTGCGGCGGCGCATCTTGAAGGCGATGACCTTGTCGCCGCGGCGGTGTTCGATCAGCTCTCCGGCGACGGACGCGCCGGCGACGACCGGGCTGCCGACGGTCGTACCGCCCTCGCCGCCCAGCACCAGCACCTGGTCGAAATCGATCTGATCGCCGACATCGCCGGGAATCCGGTCGATCTCGATGACATCATTGGCGGCGACCCGGTATTGCCGGCCGCCGGAACGGATGACTGCGAACATCGTTGTCCACTCGCGTGTTCTGCGTTGCCTCGAAAGGCAAGCTTCTCAGCCGAAATAGAAAAATCGGGCCGCCGGCAGCGTCGCCCGAATTGGCCGGCACTATTGGGAAGCGGCCCGCCGATGTCAAGCCAAGGCTAGCCCGGCTCGGCCAGCACCTTCTCGATCTCCGGCATCAGTTCGTTGGCGAGGCGGTCTTCATTGAGCGGGCCGACGACCCGGTAGCGGATGATCCCCTGCCGGTCGACGAGATAGGTCTCGGGCACGCCGTAGACGCCCCATTCGATCGAGACCCTTTGCCGAGGATCGACCCCAACCGCGTCATAGGGATTGCCGAAATCCTCGAGGAACCCGAGCGCCCCTGGCGTCGTATCCTGCTGGTTGAGGCCGAGGAGCTGGAACCGGTCGTCCGCCGCGAGTTCCATCAGGAAGGGATGCTCCGCGCGGCACGGCACGCACCACGAGCCCCAGACGTTCACCAGTGTGACTTCGCCGATGAGGTCCGCGTGGCTGAAGCCGGGGATTTCGCGGCCGGTGGCATCGAGCAGACCGGCGAGCGGCGGCAGATCGAATTCGGGGGCGCGCTTGCCGATCAGCGCCGATTCGAGTTCGTCGCCGCCCCCGGTCCAAAGCTGGAGCGCGAATACGCCAGCAATCAGAGCAAAGGCGATCGCCGGGACGTAAGTGATCCACGGTCGCCGCCTC
The DNA here is from genome assembly GCA_964402275.1 of uncultured Bauldia sp. Lineage (GTDB taxonomy): Bacteria > Pseudomonadota > Alphaproteobacteria > Rhizobiales > Kaistiaceae > JADLGL01. Next base: position 4,043 of record CAYOBK010000158.1, on the reverse strand, counting down.
GGAGCGGCGTCGGTGAGGTTGCCCTCGCCTGAACTCAAGCCTTGCTCCTTTGGCCGGCTGCCGTCCGGTCGCCGCCCTTGTCCGAGCGGCGCCGGATGCCGCGGGCTTCGAGCTCTTCGATACGCGCCTGGACCCGGCGGTTCGCCGCGAAATACCAGATCACGAGGCCAGCGATGACGAAGAAGGAGACCAGGTAGCCTGCGATGATGTAGCCGGCATGCGGGCCAAGTTCCATTTCGATCAAGCCTCCGCGCTTGCCGCGCTGAGCTGCATTGTTCGGAGGCGGCGGCCGAAGATCTCGGTACGCATGCCGGTCAGCAGCAGAGCGACGAAGAGAAACGAGTAGCCGCCGAGCATCAGGAAAAGCGGCGTCAGGAACGCTTCGTCGGTCGATCCGGACAGGATGCCGGCCGACTGATGCAGCGAGTTCCACCAATCCACCGAGTAATGGATGATGATGAGGAGCGGCGCGCCGACGAGCGTCAGCACCGAGACGACGCGTCCCGCACGGCCGGGATCTTCGGTCGTCCGCCAGATCATGATCAGTCCGAGATAGACCAGGAACAGGAGCAGGAATGATACCAGCCGCGCCTCCCAGACCCAGAAGGTGCCCCATGTCGGCTGGCCCCATATCATTCCGGTGACCAGGCCGAGAAAAGTGAAGGCTGCGCCGATCGGCGCGGCCGCCTTCTGCGTCACGTCAGCCAGCGGATGGCGCCAGATCAGCGTCCCGAGCGCGGCGACCGCCATCAAGCCATAGGTCAGCAGCGCCAGCCAATCCGCCGGCACGTGGACATACATCAGCCTTACGGTCTCGCCGACATTCGTGGCCGCACCCGGCGATCCTGGAAACGCGTAATAGAGGCCGGCAATCAGGAGGAGGAGCGCGGCGCCCCACATCCACGGCAGGACGCGTCCCGAGATGCTGAGGAACCGCGTGGGATTGGCTAGCTGGATCAGTGCCATACTCTGGCCTTTTCGGGCTTTCTGGCGGGATTGTTGGCGACTTTGCGCTTTGGCGCCGGTGCGGTCAAATATTCCCATCGGCCGCGGATTTCAACTTGCCGTCATGAACGACGAGGCGGAATGCTCCGCCGGCTCGGCTTGGCGCAGGAGGGGGTTCGGCTCGTGAAAGTCCGCGACAGCGGGATGCCCGAGGAGGAGTTGTGGGCGACCTTCTTCGACCCGCCGGCAATCCTCGACCGGCTGCTTTTCGCCGACCCGGAGGCTGATGTCGTCGAATTTGGCTGCGGCTACGGAACCTTCACCATCCCGGCCGCGCGGAGGACGCGGGGCACCGTTCACGCCCTCGAAATCGACCCCGCCATGATCGAAGCGGCCGCGGGGAAGGCGCGAACCGCGGGGCTGGGCAATGTCCGTTTCATCGAGCGTGACTTCGTCACCGGCGGAACAGGGTTGCCGGACGCAAGCGCGGATTATGCGATGCTGTTCAACATCCTTCACGCACTCGACCCGATGGCCCTGCTCGGCGAGGCGCACCGCGTCTTGCGGACAGGCGGCAAGATTGCCGCCATCCACTGGAACCCGAGCGGCACGCCGCGCGGCCCGGATCCGGCCATCAGGCCGCTCCCCGAGCAATGCCGCCAATGGACCGCCGCGGCCGGATTCGACATCGTGCTGCCGCCGACTCCGCTCCCGCCGTTCCACTACGGCCTTGTCGGCGTGAAGCCCTAACGCGTCAATCCTGGGCGGCGCGGATCGCCGCGGCGCCGGCGACCGGTCCGATCACCAGGCTGAACAGCGTGAAGGCGCAGAGGAAAAGGAACGCCTGCCCGAAGGGGGAGGCGCCATCTGCCACCGCATTGCTGGCGGCAACGCCGAAGATCAGGACCGGAACGGTGAACGGCAGGATCAGCACTGCGATCATCAGCCCGCCGCGGCGGAGCGCCACCATCAGCGCCGCGCCGATGGTCCCGATCAGCGTCACGGCCGGCGTGCCGACGAGAAGCATCAGCGTCACCGTCCAGATCGAGGCGGGCTCGAGGTTGAGGAACAGCGAGAGCACCGGCGCCGCGACCACGAGCGGCAGCACCGTCGCTACCCAATGGCCGATCGCCTTGGCGAGCACCATCGCTTCGACCGGGAGCCCGGAGAGGAGCAGATGGTCGAGCGTCCCGTCGTCGCGGTCGTCCTGGAACAGGCGGTCGAGCCCAAGCAGCGTCGCCAGTAGCGCGCCGATCCACAGGATCGCCGGGCCGATCCGCGCGAGGAGATTGAGGTCGGGTCCGACCGCGAATGGCACGACGACGAGGACCGACAGGAAGAACAGCACGCCGATCAACGCGCCGCCGCCGACGCGGAAGGAAAGGACGATCGTTTGCCGGACGACGGCGAGGAACGCGCTCACGCGCCGGCCCCGAGGCGAATGCTCTGCGCCACATCGACCGGCAATCGCTGATGCGTTGCCGCGATCACCATCCCTCCGGCGCGGAGCTGGGCGGAAATCAGTTCTCCGATCTCGGCTTCCGACTGCGCGTCGAGCGCGGCCGTCGGCTCGTCCAGCAGCCAGATCGGACGGACGATTGCAAGAAGCCGCGCAATCGCAACACGGCGCTTCTGGCCCGCCGAGAGATACGCGGCCGGCAGATCGATCAGATGGGAGAGCCGGACGCGCTCCAGCGCCTCGAACGGCCCGAGCCCCGCCGGGCTTGCGGTCTGCCGCCAGAAGGCGATGTTTTCCCGCACCGACAACGCGGCCTTCAGGCCGTCGCGGTGACCGAGATAGTGCATCTGTGTTGCGCGCGGCGCGTCCGGAGCGGGATCGAGTTCGATCCGGCCTGCCGTTGCCGGCAGCAGCCCGGCAACGATTCTGAGCAGCGTCGACTTGCCGGCGCCATTCGGCCCCGTGACGGTGACGAGCTCGCCTTCGCCGAGGCCAAACGAGATTCCGTCGAAGACCGCCCGCCCGCCGCGTTCGGATGCAAGCCCGGTAACGGTCAGCCGCATGCCGTCACCTCGGGCGCGGAGCGGAAAGCGTCCGCGGAATGCCCTGATATCGCTGCACAAACGCCGCCGGTCACGCCCATTCCTTCATCTGGCTCTCGTTAGCATAATTCCCTATAAGCCCGGCAACCGCCCGCGTCGGGGCGATCGGGCATCGGACCAATCGTTCGACCGGCACGTCTCCCGGGCATCGCTCCACGCGCCGCTCAAGGCCAAGGATCGTCCGTGACTTCGATTGACAGCTTCAAAGCCCGCCGCACTCTGACGGTCAAAGGCCAGAATTTCGTTTATTTCAGCTTGCCGGAAGCGGAGAAGAACGGGCTCGCCGGGCTGTCGCGCCTTCCCTTCACGCTCAAGGTGCTGGCGGAGAACCTCCTTCGTCACGAGGACGGCCACACCGTCACTCGCGAGGATATCGAGGCGCTTGTCGCCTGGCTCGGGAAACGGACAAGCGACCGCGAGATCGCATTCCGCCCGGCGCGCGTCCTGATGCAGGACTTCACCGGCGTCCCGGCCGTGGTCGACCTTGCGGCGATGCGCAACGCCATGACCGCGCTCGGCGGCGATCCGACCCGCGTCAATCCGCTGGTGCCGGTCGATCTCGTCATCGACCATTCGGTGATGGTCGATCATTTCGGCAAGCCCGAAGCGTTCCGCAAGAATGTCGAGCGCGAATATCAGCGGAACCGTGAGCGTTACGAGTTCCTGCGCTGGGGCCAGCAGGCCTTTGCCAATTTCCGCGTCGTACCGCCCGGCACCGGCATCTGCCACCAGGTCAACCTCGAATTTCTCGCGCAAACGGTCTGGACCGGCGAAGAGGACGGTGAGCCGATCGCCTATCCCGACACGCTGGTCGGCACCGATTCGCACACGACGATGATCAACGGCCTGTCGGTGCTCGGCTGGGGCGTCGGCGGCATCGAGGCCGAGGCGGCGATGCTGGGGCAACCGATCTCGATGCTGATCCCGGAGGTCGTCGGCTTCCGCGTGACCGGCAGCCTCGCCGAAGGCGTCACCGCCACCGATCTAGTGCTGACCGTCACCGAGATGCTGCGCAAGAAGGGCGTCGTCGGCAAATT
>CAYOBK010000157.1:0-5433 GCA_964402275.1 uncultured Bauldia sp. | reverse complement strand
GGATTCGTGCCGGCAACGCGACGCACTGCAATGGCCCGCCAATTGCTCGCGCTGTACATGGGCATCCAGGCACTCGCCCGTGCCGGTTACCCGGCCGAATCGATCCTGGCGATCATCGAGGAGTCGCTGCGCGCCTATTGACGGCGTTGCTCAACCTGTCCGGCGTCGCGCGGGCAGGGCGAACCCGGCCTGGCGCTCCGAAGCCGGAGGGCGTTGGCTACGCCAGATTTCATGCGCCCTCGACTGCGCCGTTGCCTCGCCATAAGTTGTCACTTGACAACTTATGGCGCCGCTGATGTGGTGGTGCCCCTGAGGGAGGTCTAAGGCGATGCGCAGAGCTTATTTGACGCTGACATGGGTCATCGCGGCGGTCGTCGTCGCTAATCCGGCCGCGGCTGAAACCTTCACCGTCACCATGGGGGGAATGACCTACGCGCCGGCAGCTCTGGCCGCCCGCGTCGGCGATACGATCAATTTCGTGAATGACGACAATATGAATCACGTCGTGTTCGTTCCGACGGTCGGGCACGCGGTCGATCTCGGAACGCAGGAACCGGGCACCGAGAGAACGTTGACGCTGACGCAGGCCGGAACATTCCGTGTCGAGTGTGCGGTTCATCAGCAAATGCTTCTGGTGGTGGAGGTTCTGCCATGAACAGGATTGCTGTCATCGCGGGCCTGGCGGCAGTGATTGCCGCGGCGGGTGCGATCGGGCAATTGCGCGCGGCCGCCGACCGGATTCCGTGGCCGGAGGGATTTGCCGAAAACTGGGTGCTGTACAACACGGTGGATCGGCCGGACCGCCAAATCATCCGCTACATGTACGTCAACCCGGAAGCCTTCGACGTGGCAGCGCCGGGCGAGCCGGCACCCGATGGGACGGTGCTGGTGATGGCCGACCGCGGTGCCCTGCTGGACGCCAACGGCGTTCCTATCCTCGACGAGATCGGAAGGTTCATCCCCGAGGGCGATTTCCGGGCGATCTTCGTCATGGAGAAGCATGACGGCTGGGGCGAGACCCTCGGACTCGACGTCGTGAGGAACGGCGACTGGGACTACGCCCGCTTCAACGTCGATGGGACGCTGATAGCCGACGCCAATACGACGGGCTGTTTCGCCTGTCACGCCAACCGCTCAGAGGCGGACTTCACCTTCACGTTCTTTCGCAACGTGATCGATCTCAAGCAGTAGCCGCCTTTGCGGGATCGCACGGCACGCGACCTCTCGCCCGGCGGATCACCGGTCGGCGGACGCCGCGTCGCCGATTCCGGCCGGCAAGGCGGGAGGAACGCGATTTGACGCAATCCGCTCTGAATGGGACAGGTTGAACGACGGCGCTCGAGCCTTTCGGGCGCCCCACGCCCGGAGGACGGGTTGACGCCGTCAGTCAAGCGGAGGCCTGCCCGGAAGCGGGTGGCGGAGCGCAAGCCCGAAAGGCGCCGCTTGCCCCAAGCCGAGCGCCGCTCGCAAATGATCGACGCGGCGGTGCCCCTTCTGGCCGAGTTCGGGTTCGCCGTCTCCACGCGCGACATTGCCCGACATCTCGGCGTGACCCAAGCGCTGCTCTACAAGCACTTTGATTCGAAGCACGGATTCATCTCCGCCCTTCTCGACCAGACCTTCGAGCGGCGGCCGCGCGGCCTTGCCGAGGGCCTGGACGACGACGCGGTCCCGATCGCCGCTCGGCTGGCGCGCTTCTACGCAACGAGCGCCAACTCGAAGGAGGGCATTCGTCTGTTTGTCCGGGCCGGCCTCGAGGGGTGGCCGGTACCCGCCCGCCACGGAGCACGGCTGACGCGTGATGTCTTTCGGCCGGTGATCAAGGCGTTGCGCCGGGAGGCGGGGCTGGAGAGCTTGGAAGAACGGCCTCTGATGCGCGGTGAACGCGAGTTGGCAATGATGCTTCACGCCAGCGTCGTCTTCCTTGGCATCCGGGAGCACATCTATCGAATGCCGATGGCGAGCGATCGACCCCGCCTCGTCCGGTTCTACGTGGATATCTTCCTTCCCGGTGCGATGGAGCAGCTGCGCCAGCTGCACGCGTCCGAGCGCGAAGACGGTCTAGGGGTCCGTCAACTGGTGCCATAGGGCCTCCGCGACGCGCCAGCGAGCCGGGGAATGTGCGGGCGGCACCCCGATAATAGGGTCGGGCACTACGCCGCCTGCGCACCGCCGGCGACCAACTGGTCGATCCGCATCCTCGGCCGGCCGACGCCGACCGGCACGAGCTGGCCGTTCTTGCCGCACATGCCGGGCTGCCGCGCCGCAGGCCTGCCGCAGCTCAGCCCAGCCCGGCGGCTGCCCGCGGAAGGCCCCGGCTGGATTAGTAGATCGGCGATATGGCCAGAAGCCCTTGCCGCCCCTCATTGGCCTTCTTGACCGCAACGTCCGATCCGATCACCGCGACCTGGCCTCGCGCCGCGACCGCGTCGAGGATGTCGGCAAAGGCCCGGAAGTCGGCGATGCTGGTCCCGAGCACCTCGTCGCGGTTCTGCTGCCTGATCTCGTCGGTGATCCCCATCATCCAGCGTTGCATCGAGATGAGCCCCTTGGTGTCAGGCAGCTGGTAATGGTCAAGGTCAGAAATCATGCCGATGATCGCTCGGGTCAGCTCGATGTCCGATAGCTCGACGTTGCGGAGGAAACCGGCCGATCCATCGTAGGCTTCGAGCGTTGAGACGACGTTGGGGTCGCTCCACGACACGAAGGTGATAGAGCCCGCGAACCGGTCGAGCTGGCAGGTGCCGCCATAGGCGCCGCCCTTGACCCGGATATTCTCCCACAGCCATGTCCTTCCGAGATGACGGGCGACCACCGCCGCCGCCCCGTCCGGCCGGTAGCCGAGCGCGAAGAGGTCGGCGCCCTTGCCGACGAAATTCACCTGGACCGGCGCGACGAAGCCTTCGCCGCCATCCCCTTTCCGCACCGACCACGCGCTGTGGACCGGGGCGCCGGCGGGCAATGACCGGACGAACCCCGGAATCTCGCGGCTGACGCGGTTGATCGCGTCTCCATCGGCGGTCACATTGAGGACGAGCCGGTTGCGCGCGAACAGCGTGTCCCGGATTTCGGCGAGCGCCTTTTCGACCTCGGGCCAGCGCGCGTCGAAATTATCGGCGAGGTTGCGGATGAAGCGGACGAAGGTGATCCCGGTCGTCGCCTCATCGGCGGCATCCGCCGCGGTGATCAGCGAGCGGATGCGGTGCGAGACGAAGCCCGCCCCGCCACGCGCTATCGCCGCCTCGGTCTGCGCTTTCCGCTCGCGGACGATCTGGAGGATCCGATCTCGGTCGAACAGCCGCGCCTCGAGGAGGACCTTCCTGAGGATGTCGAACATCCCCGTCGTCTGTGACGGCAGCGCCTTCGCCCGCAGCATCAGGCGCCCGATAGGGTCCCGGGTTCCGAGCTTGGACGCGTTCCACCCGCCTTGCGCCACGCCGCCGGTTGTCCGTCCGATCCGTTCGGAGAGGGCTACGAAGTCCTCGTCGCCTGCGCCGGTCTCGAGCATCGCTTTCCCGAAGATGCCCATATAAGGCAAGAGCTCGGGGCGCAGCCCGGTCATGTCAAACGCCGCGTCGACATAGACGATCTGCCGGGTCGACAGATCGTGATAGAGCACCTCCGTGCCCTCGACCTTGTCGAGGCGGAGCGGGATCGGCTGGATCTTCTTCGGCAGGTCGGCGAGGCCAAGGCTCGGGATCTTCGCCAGCGCCTCGGGCGGGTCGGGCAGTTCCTGCAGGCGCCGCAACTCCTCGGCGTCGCGGATAACCCTCTCGGCGTCCTTCGCGCCGAGCTCGGCCTGCGCCGCTTCGAGCCGCGCCTTTTCCTCCGCGTCGCGGCGCGGATTGTGCTGCGGGTCGGCCTCGAGCAGCACCGTCGTGCGATGGCCGTTGTCGAGGAACTCCTTCCGTATCAGGTCCTCGAGCACGCGCTCGCCGGCCGCAAGCCGCTGCTTGATGCTCCTCAGCGGCGCTTCGAACTCGAGGAGGTCGAACGGGTCGCCATTATGGAGCCACGTCTCGAGCACCTGGTTCATCAGCTCGAGCCCGCGCGGCCGGCCAGTGTTGTTCTCGCGGAGCCGGAATTCCATCGTGTTGAGCGCCGCCTCCACTGTCGACGCCGGGATGCCGTCGCGTATCAGCCGCTCCAGCGTTTCGATGATTAGGGGCTCGACCTTGTCGGCGTTCTCCGGAGCGACGCCCTTCAGGCCGATCGAAAACAGCGGCTGGCGGAAGTCCGGCTGCAGCCCGTGGCCGGTGATGCCCTCGCCGAGCCGGGAATCGATAAGCGCCTTGCGGAGCGGCGAGGCCGGCGTGCCGACGATTGCCCGCTCGAGAAGATTGAGCGCCAGGCGATGCTCCGCATTCTCCGGTTCGTCCAGCATCCAGTTGACGGTGACGAAGGTCTTCGGCGGCTGGCCGGGCGCGATCGGGTATGCACCGCGGACCCGCCGCTGCTCGGACATCCGCGGTTGGAGGCGGATCTCGGAATCGACCGGAGCGCGGCTGAACGAGCCGAGGAACTCTTCAAGATGCGACAGCCGCTCCGCCGGATCGTCGTCGCCATAGAAGAAGATGCGGGCGTTTGACGGGTGGTAGTAGCGGCGGTGGAAATCGCGGAACTGCTCGAAGGTGAGGTCGGGGATTTCCGCCGGATCGCCGCCGGCGTCGAAGCCATAGGGATTGTCGGGATAGACCGAGCGCTGCGACGTCTGGGCGATGAGATAGTCGGGCGACGAGAAGTAGCCCTTCATCTCGTTGAAGACGACGCCCTTGAAGCTGAGCGGCGCGTCTGGCGTCTCGAGCTCGTAGTGCCAGCCCTCCTGCTTGAAAGTGTGCTCATCGATGCGCGGGTGAAGCACCGCGTCGAGATAGACGTCGACGAGATTGTGGAAGTCGCGTTGGTTGGTACTGGCGACCGGGTAGGCGGTCTTGTCCGGGTAGGTGGAGGCGTTGACGTAGGTGTGGAGCGATCCCTTGATCAGCTCGACGAATGGCTCCTTGACCGGGTATTTGCGCGACCCTCCCAACACCGAATGTTCGAGGATATGCGGCACACCCTTCGAGTTGCTCGGCGGGGTCCGGAAGGCGATGCCGAAGACCTTGTTCTCGTCGTCATTGACGAGGGACAGCACCTCGGCTCCGGTCCGCCGGTGCCGGTAGAGGGAGGCCTCGGAACCGATCTCCGGCACGGTCTTTCTGGTGACGAGCTCGAAGGCCTCGAGCGCGTCCGCGGCCGCGGAACGGGCCGCTTCGGGATCGGGCCCGGCACGGTCGAGTAGGCTGAAATCCTTGTCGCTCATAGCTTTCCTTGTTCCTCTTCGAAGCGAACCATAGCCTGGAATCGCTTGCCGGTCAGCGGATGCGCGAAGACCTGGTCACCTTGTTGCGTTCAGTGACGCATATGTGGCCTGGGCATCGGAATTCCCAGGCT
>CAYOBK010000156.1:0-1637 GCA_964402275.1 uncultured Bauldia sp. | reverse complement strand
CCGCAATCCTGGTCCGGCATCGACGACGTGGTGATCGTCGGCGGCGGGTTGGCCGGTCTGTTCTGTGCACTCCGCCTTGCGCCGCGGCCGGTGACTGTGCTCGCCGCTGCGCCGATCGGCGAGGGCGCGTCGTCCGCCTGGGCGCAGGCAGGCATCGCCGCGGCGCTCGCCGCCGGCGACAGCCCGGAAGCGCATCTCGACGACACGATCGCCGTCGGCGCCGGCATCGTCGAGGAGGCGATCGCCGAATTGATGGTACGCGAAGCACCCGACCGCGTACGCGATCTCCTTGCCTATGGCGTTGCGTTCGACCGCAACCGCAATGGCGAGCTCAAGATGTCGCGCGAGGCGGGGCATACCGCCGCCCGTGTCGTCCGCATCGGCGGCGACCGCGCCGGCGCGGAGATCATGAAGGCGCTGATCGCCGCCGTCCGCGCGACCCCTTCGATCCGTCTCCTCGAGGGATTCGTCGGCGAGACGCTGCAGGTCGACGGCAGCCACCTGACCGGGCTCAGCACGCGCCTTCGCGGCAGCGCCGAGCGCGTGTTCTTTCCTGCGCGCGCCGTCGTCCTTGCCGTCGGCGGCAGCGGGCACCTTTATTCGGTGACGACGAACCCCGTGGAGTCCGAAGGGAGCGGCATCGCGATGGCGGCGCGGGCCGGTGCGGTGATCGCCGATGCCGAGTTCGTCCAGTTTCATCCGACTGCGCTTGCCGTCGGCCGGGACCCGGCGCCGCTCGCCACCGAGGCGATAAGGGGCGCGGGCGCCGCTTTGGTCGACGAGGCGGGGACTCGTTTCCTCCTCGGCGTCCATCCGCTTGCCGAGCTTGCCCCGCGCGACATCGTTTCTCGGGCGATCCATCGGCATATCACGAGGGGGCATAGGGTGTTTCTCGACACGAGAGACGCGATCGGCGACGCATTTCCCGCCGAATTCCCGACGGTCACCAAGTATTGCCGCGACTCCGGCATCGACCCCGTCCGCCAGCCTATCCCCGTCGCGCCGGCGGCGCATTACCACATGGGCGGCGTGCTGGTTGATGCGAACGGCCGCTCGACAATCGACGGATTGTGGTCTTGCGGCGAGGCCGCCAGCACCGGCGCGCACGGCGCCAACCGGCTGGCGTCGAATTCACTGCTCGAGGCGGTGGTGTTCGCCGCGCGGATCGCCGACGACATTCACGGGCTGCTGCCGTCGCCGCAAGCCGGCTGGACCGATCGCCGCGGCGAGGGTACCGACTCGGCCGGCACGGACGAAAGCGAATATGTCGCCGAGCTGCGGCGAACGATGACGGAACACGTCGGCGTCGTCCGCGAACGCGCGGGGCTTCTCCATGCGCTCGCGGTCATGGCGGCCCTGGAGGAGCGCGCGACCGGCCGCCGGATGCGCAACCGGCTGGTCACCGCCAAACTCATCGCCACCGCCGCGCTTCGGCGCGAGGAAAGCCGCGGTGCGCATTTTCGTTCGGACTTTCCCGAGCCGAATCCGGTGATGGCGCGCCGCAGCTTCCTCACTCTCGCCGATGCCGAGTCGGAGATCGGCCGCATCGCCGACGAGCCGGCGCTCCGCCAAGCGGTGCTGGCCGGCTAGACCTGAATGGCGCCAATGCCCTTGCCGCCTGAAGTGGTCGACGACGC
>CAYOBK010000155.1:0-2324 GCA_964402275.1 uncultured Bauldia sp. | reverse complement strand
GGCCGAACACCTGGGGCCGCCCCGTCCCAGCCGGCCAGGCGACGAGGTAGGAAGGCGATCCGCCGCGGTCGTACTCGTGCTCGACTCGCATGGGCGCCCGGTTGCTGCGGGCAGGGTGGAGGTGGGTCGCACAAGGGCCTGGATAGAGGACGCCGGGGGAGTCGCATTCTTCACTCGGGGCGCCCGACAGCAAGCGTGAGGACCCGGCCTTGCCGGATCCTTTTGGCGTACCGCCGTCCTAGTTGCCGGCCACCGCCGTCGGAAGCGCGAACACATAGAGCGTCGCGCCGCCGCGGTTGAACCGGCCTTCGGCCACTTCCGGCGTATTGGCGCCGACATTCGGATTGGACCGCGTCGAGCCGATGACGGCGATATATTGCCGACCGTCATGCATGTAGGTGATCGGCGAGCCCGAGAAGCCGGTGCCAGTCTTGAAGTTCCACAGCTCATCGCCGGTGGCGGCATCATAAGCATGGAGCGCGCCGGTAGCCCGGCTGCCCTGGAAGATCAGGCCGTTGGCCGTGCCCATGATCGAGGCCCGGTTTTCCGCGCCGTAGAAGTCGATGGTCCAGACCGTTTGGCCGGCGACCGGATCATTGGCTTGCAGCTGTGCGCGGATTTCCGTCGATGGCGCATCCCACAACTGCTCCCAGGTGTACTGGGTGCCGTTCATCGGAACGCCTTCGCCGAACCAGCGGTTGCCGTTGGAGGGGGCACCTGCGCCGCGATTCAGCGTGTAGCCTTCGCCCGCCACATACTCGCCCTCATACACGACCTGAGTCGAGCATGAGGTGTTGATCGGCGAATAGATGAGGCCGAGTTCCGGGTTCCACGTATCGAGCGGCCAGTTGCGGGCGGATGTCCCAGGGCAAACCTCGACTTCCGTCCCGGTATAGTCGTCGCGGTTTTCCGCGCCCGGCAGCTGGAAGTCCGTGTAGCGCTCACGGTCCTCGCGGTTGGTGAAGGGCCAGTTCTGGTAGCTGTAGATCGGCAGGCCCGTCTCCATATTGAAGCCGAGGATCACGTCGCTCATGGTGTGCATGAACGGCTCACGGAGCATTTCGCCCGTCTCGCGATCCCAGACCATCACCCAGCCGGTGCGCGACACGTTGATGACCGCGTCCCTTCCGTTGAACTCGATCAGCGGATGCGGGGTCGTCATGTCGAGATCCCACGGATCGGCCGGAACCTGGTTGGCGGCCCAGATCAGTTCGCCGGTCGTGGCGTCGCGGGCCATGGTCGAGGCGCAGAAATTATTGAAGTAGTCGGCGAGCCCGCCATTCTCGTCGAGATTCACCACGCCCCATTCGCGGCGGTAGTCCGGGTTCCACGGGCCGCAATTGCCGGTCCCGTAGAAGAACATGTTCCGGGCGATATCGACCGGCATGTAGCTCCACGAGGTGCCGCCGCCACGCCGCCAGGAGTCGCCGTACCACGTGTCGAGGGCCGGGTTGTCCATCTGCATGTAGGCGTAGAACGGGTCGAACCTCGGGCCGATGCCGACCTCGTTGTTCGGGCCCATATTGTACATCACCCACTGGGTCTGGCCGTCATTGATGTCGAAGGCCGAGACCTTGCCGCGGACGCCGGATTCGCCGCCCTCATTGCCGATGATGTAAAGGTCGCCGACCACCACGCCATTGCCGGCGGCGTGCTCGCGGATGGTGACGTCCGCGCCAATCGACCGCCACAGCGGCTCGCCGGTCTCCGCGTCGAGCGCGAACACCTGGCCGTCCAGCGTATGGAAGAAGATCTTACCGTCGGCGTAATGAAGGCCGCGGGTCTGGTCGCCGCAGCAGGCGGTCAGCGCGCCTTCGCGGTCGACGTCCGGACGGAACTCCCAGAGGATATAGCCGTCGCGATTGAGGTCGATGGCGATGACATACGCGCCCTGATTGACGCCGTCCGGCTGGTTGACCGGGGCGACGATGTACATCGTATTGCCGACGACGACCGGCGGCGCCTGGAACTCTTCCAGCACGCCCATCGCCAATGTCCACTGCATCGTCAGCTCACCGACATTGGCCGGCGTGATCTGATCCAGATTACTGAGATTCCACAGCTCGTAATTGATGCCGGGCGTAACGATGTTGCCGGCGGCCATTTGGTCGAGGGCGTCCTGATTGGCGAACGCCGTGCCGGCAACGCCGCAGCCGGCGGCAACCGCGACAGCCGATGCCGTCGCCTTCAACAAGCTCCTGCGGATCATGTTTTCCTCCCGTTTTCCGCTTTCGCAACTCCTCACGACGCGCGCTGATCGGGCGCGCGGGACTCGCACAGACTACCTTTTCCAGTCGATCCGCAATCGCCGGGCAGGCGAGACG
>CAYOBK010000154.1:0-2325 GCA_964402275.1 uncultured Bauldia sp. | reverse complement strand
AATTATACGTCCGGATCTTCGCCGAGCGGTCCCCGGAGCCGACGAGATTGCGCCGCGTTGCCGCTTGTTGGTCGGCCTGTTTCTGGCGCTCTAGGTCGAACAGTTTCGCCCTGAGGATCTGCATCGCCCGGGAACGGTTCTGATGCTGGGACCTCTCGCTGGCGGTGACGACGATCCCGGTTGGCACGTGAGTCAATCGAATCGCCGAGTCGGTGGTGTTGGCGTGCTGCCCGCCGGCGCTCGACGCCCGGCTGGTTTCGACCCGGATGTCATCGGGTCTGATCTCGACATCGACATCCTCGGCCTGGGGCAGCACGGCGACCGTCGCCGCCGAGGTGTGAATGCGCCCGCTCGCCTCGGTTTCCGGAACGCGCTGCACGCGGTGGACGCCGGATTCGAATTTCAGCCGGGCGAACACGCCCTTGCCGGTGACTTCCGCGATGATCTCCTTGAAGCCGCCGACGTCGCCGGGGCTCTCCGCGAGCACGTTGACCTTCCATCCCTGGATGTCGGCGTAGCGCTGGTACATGCGGAAGAGGTCGCCTGCGAACAGCGCGGCCTCGCTGCCGCCGGTGCCGGCGCGGATTTCGAGGATCGCGTTCTTCTCGTCGGCGACGTCCTTCGGCAGCAAAAGCACGCCGAGCCGCTGTCTCAACTCCTCGATCTTGCCTTCGAGCCCGGCGGCCTCCTCGCGCGCGATGTCGCCCATTTCCGGATCGTCGAACAGCGACTCGAGCCCCGCACTGTCCGACTGGGCCTTGCGGAGTTCGGCGATCGTCTCGATCACCGGCTCCAGCTCCGCCCGCTCGCGGCTGAGTTTGATCATCCTTTCGGTTTCGAGCGGACCCGAAAGCTGCGCGTCGATCGTCGCCACGCGATTCATGATGCCGTCGATTTTTTGTTCTGAAAGCACGGAAAGTCACCGGGAATGGCTGCAGATCGGCGGCGAGAATAGCATTTCGGGGCTGATCATATCGGTATCGCGTTCCGCTCTGCGAAGGCCAGCAGCTCGCCATGCACGCGATTTTCCGTCGACGGCTGGTCCAGAAGCCCGTCGAGCAGCGGCGAGAGTTCGGCAACATCGAGTTCCAGCGTCATCGCCTTGACCGGGCCGATCGCCGCCGGGGCCATCGACAGGGAGCGGTAGCCGAGCCCGATCAGCGCCATCGCCGCCAGCGGCTGGCCGGCCAATTCGCCGCAGATCGTCACCGGCACGCCGGCCTTTTCCGCCGCCCGGACGACCTGGCGCAGCACTCGGAGGAACGGCGCCGACAGCGGGTCGAACCGTCCCGCAACCCGGAGGTTGCCGCGGTCGCTGGCCATGATGAACTGCGCCAGATCGTTGGTCCCGACCGAGACGAAATCCGAAACCGTCATGAGTTCGTCGAGCTGCCAGAGCAGCGCCGGCACTTCGACCATCGCCCCGACCATCAGTCTCTTCGGCGCGGCGTGGCCGTGGCGTTCGAAATGGGCGAGCTCACGATTGATGACCTCCCGTGCCCGGACCAATTCGCCCACCTCGGTGATCATCGGCAGCATGACCCGGAGTTCGCGGCCGGCGGCGGCGTGGAGCAGCGAGCGGATCTGGATCCGCAGGAGCCCCGGCCGGTCGAGGCCGAGCCGGATCGCGCGCCAGCCGAGCGCCGGATTCTCTTCCTCGGCAACGCGGAGATAGGGCAGCACCTTGTCGCCGCCGATATCGAGCGTCCGGAAGGTCACCGGTTTGCCGTCGACCGCATCGAGCACGGCGCGGTAGAGCGCGGTCTGCTGCTTCTGCCGCGGCAGCGTCGACGCGATCATGAATTCGAGCTCGGTACGGAAGAGGCCTATTCCTTCTGCCCCGGCCTCGGCGACATGCGGCAGGTCCACCAGAAGCCCGGCATTGATCATCAGCGAGACCTTCTGCCCGTCGCGCGTGACCGGCGGCCGGTCGCGGAGAAGGCGGTACCGCTTCTGCCGCTCGGCGCGGAACTGCACCTTCTCGGCAAAGGCGAGTTCGACGTCGGCGGTCGGCCGGATATGAACGTCGCCGGTCTCGCCGTCGACGATGATCGTGTCGCCGTTCTCGACCAGGGAAACCAAGGTCGCCGCCCGGCCGACGGTGGCGATGCCGAGCGCCCGCGCGACGATCGTGACATGGCTGGTCGGCCCGCCCTCCTCCAGCACCAGCCCGCGGATCCGCTCGCGGTCATAGTCGAGGAGCTCGGCCGCCCCCATGCCGCGGGCGACGATGATCGCGTTCCGGGGCAGCTCGGGCCGTTCGGCGCCATCGCCGCCCATGAGGACGCGGAGCAGGCGATTGGCAAGGTCGTCGAAATCGTGCAG
>CAYOBK010000153.1:0-1633 GCA_964402275.1 uncultured Bauldia sp. | reverse complement strand
CGCCTTGATGCCGAAGGTCGAGATCGCCCGGTCGTTGGCATAGATGACCGATCCGTCCCCGGCCAAAACGAAGCACGGGTCCGGGAGGGACTCGGCGAACCGACGCGCGCCGGGGAGCAGCCTGTCGGTATTCGTCGCGTTTGGCCGCGCGGCTTCCTGTCGATCGGCGCCGGCCCACGGGATCGCCGCCACGACCGCGGCAAGGGCGAGGAACGCCAGGACGGCTCCGCCCCAACTGACGAGCCCGACGACGGCAAGCACCAGCAGGACCGCGGCCATGACGCCGAGGACGCGCCGTGCGCTTCGGAGCCGGCCGCCCCACGCGAAACTTCCCTCGCGGGGTACCGTTTCGGGCTTAGCCATTCCTTCTTCCGCCGCCAGGCACCGGGCAATCGGCCGCTGCCTGACCCGACAACAATAGCCGAATCAAGCAATAAGACCAATTTGCAACGGTTCGAAGAACGGCCTTTGGGGAGCGATGGCTGTGGGATTCCGGTCAATTCCGGCCATTTGCCCCGAATCCGTCTCGCGCCCGGCGGCTTTGCCATATATACGCCAAGAAGCCTTCTCACATGCGATTGTGCGGTCGATCAGATGGCCGTATCCGATGTTGCTGGCGCCGGCTATTTTGGCGCGGGGCTTGGTAAGCGACAGGCATTTTGGTCGTCGCCCGGGGCATCATGACCGATTTTTACACCGTCCTGAGGAACGCCTTGAGCCGGGTCGGCGCCGCCGACGCCGACGAGCGCGACCGGATTTACGGTCACGTCCGCAGCGTCATGGCCCAGAAGCTCCGTGACCTCGATCCGCCGCTTGACGAGGAGGAGGTCGAGGATCGGCTGGGGACGTTCGATGCCGCGATCGCGCGGATCGAGAACGAGTTCCAGGAACGGGAGCGTCAAGTCGAAACGGCGGACATCGCGTCCGGAGTGCAGTCCGCGGGCTGGAGTGGCGGCGAGAGCCTTCAGACCGGCGCGCGCAGCGGGCCGGTTCGCCCGCCGGATTTGGATATGCCGAAGAGGGACGCCGCGCGAGACGAATCCGCAGCGCAGCGCGGCAACGGACGCGACGACGAGAAATCGAGCGCCTACGCCCGCCGGCAGGAACCGCCCGTCGGAAACGGAGCCATTCCGGACGATGCGCCCGCCTATTGGGCGACCGCCGGTGGTCAGGCTTCGGCGCCGGCGTCGAGCCCGGGTGCCGAGCCGCCGGCCGCGGGTTGGGCGGCGAGGCTTCGATCCGGGCGGATATTTGGCGACACCGCGGTGCCCGCCGATGACGCAATGGAGCCCGCGTTCGACGAGATTCCGCCTGAGATCCGGCGCGACGCGAGTCCAAATATTCGCCCCGAGCCGCGCGTCGACCGCGATGATCCGGTCGCCGCTCTCGCGCGCGGGCTCAGGAGAAACGGCGCGTCCGGCCGCAGGGCCGATCCGCCGCCGATCGTGTCGGCGGATGACTCGGAGCCCTATCCGGTCGACATACGGCCATTTGTCGAGGACGACACCGAGATCCACCCCGCGAGTCGCCGGGAGCGCCGGGCGCAGGCGCGGGCGGCCGCCAGGGAAGCCCGGGCGGAGCAGATCAATCCCGGCCGCCGTCGAATCTGGGTCCTGGTCATCCTGCTGTTCGG
>CAYOBK010000152.1:0-8177 GCA_964402275.1 uncultured Bauldia sp. | reverse complement strand
TCGCTTCTTGGCGCCGCTCTTGGTCTTCATCTTGGGCATTTGGCTCTCCATTCGGACCCGGCGGAAGCCGCGCAAGATCCTGATTTGCGTGGTGATCTGAGCATCCGCGACCGCCACGGCATGCCCTTTAGCCGGGCGGCGGGGAAGCGCGGTTTATAGTGAGGCGGCGGCGAGGAGGCAAGCGGTGCCGCTCGGGGCGCGGCTAGAGGAAGCGCCGGATGAATGCCAGCGCCGTCTCGGCCACTTCGCGCCAGCCGTTGTCGATCGTCAGGGCATGGCCGCGGTTGGCCATCTCCTTGATTTCGGTGACGCCGGGATTGCCCTTCTGCAGCTTGAAGGCGGCACTGGCGATCGCCCAGGGGACCGTGTGGTCCTTCTCCCCCGACAGGATAAGCATTGGCCCGCGATCGGGATTATTGGTGTCGACCTTCGTCTCCGACCAGGGATTGAGATTGGCGAAGGCGGCCTGGAAAAGCGGCTTGCCGGCAGCGGGAACCGCGAACTCCTCATAGAGCTGATGCGCCTCCTCTTCGCTGACGGCGTTCGCGAAAGCGTAGCGGAACTGCTCGAAGGTGAGCGGCACCGCGCGGCTTCGATTGGCCGGATTTCGAAGAACGGGAAATGCCGACCGGAGCGCCGAAATCGGCAGCGGCAGGACGCCGCGACCCGGTGCCGGATCGATCGCGACCGTCGCGATCGACAGGCCGCGGCCCGCGAGGATCTGTGCCAGCAGACCGCCAAAGGAATGGCCGATAATAGCCGGCTTCCTGGTCAGCCCGCGGATGATCGTCGCGAAATGATCGGCCACCTGAGCGACGCCCTTGCCGGCGAGGACCTCCGGTTTCCGGTTGGCTTCGGCGACGGTCTCCGGGTCGTCTGGCCAGCCCGGAGTCAATGCCGTGAGGCCGGCATCCTCGAAGAGCTTCGCCCAGCGGTCCCAGCTGCTGGGCAGCAGCCACAGTCCGTGGACGAATACCACCGGCTGCAGGCCGGTGGCGTTGGCGGCTTCGCATTGCCGCAGTTCATGCTCGGTTATGGAATCGGCCTTGGCCTGCTCAGGAACAGCCATGTCTCGGCCCTCTCGCCGTAGCCGAACGGGACAAAGTACTAATTGGCAACGCTACATCGCGCCACCGTATCGGGCGTGCTCGAAAATTGAGCTTGTTCCGGAGATCGGCGATCGGCGTGCGACGCGGCGGAAGAGGCCCGGACAGGCGAGCACCGGCGACGATGCGCAACCGACGCCGCTCAGCGCGGCGCGAGGACCATAACCATCTGCCGGCCCTCGAGCTTCGGCTCGGCCTCGACCTTGGCCATATCGATGGTCTCTTCCTTGACCTTGTCGAGGAGCCTGACGCCGAGCTCCTGGTGGGCCATCTCGCGGCCGCGGAAGCGGAGCGTCACCTTGACCTTGTCGCCTTCGTCGAAGAACCGCCGCATCGCCCGCATTTTCACGTCATAGTCGTGCGTGTCGATGTTCGGCCGCATTTTGATTTCCTTGACCTCGACGGTCTTCTGCTTCTTGCGGGCCTCGGCGGCTTTCTTCTGGGCCTGGTATTTGAATCGGCCGAAATCCATCACCTTGCAGACCGGCGGCGTGGCGTTGGGTGAGATTTCTACGAGATCGAGACCGGCCTCCTCGGCGAGGCGGATCGCCTCCTCGATTGGGGTCGGGCCGAGATTGGCGCCGTCCTGGCCGATCAGTTGAACTTCATGAACGCGTATCTCCTGATTGACGCGTGGCCCCTCCTTGGTCGGAGCGGGAGCTCTATGGGGTCGACGAATAGGTGCGTTCTCCTCTGGTCAATGTCGCTTGGTACCTCTCTGTCTGGACGGACTCACCGAGCCCCGAACGGCCGGCAGTCCGGTCGACCAAGAGAATTGTGTCGAGGAGGCCGCCAAGTCAACTCCGAGGGCATTCGATATGATTAATTTGCGGCCCGCCTGTGGCACGCTGCCCTGTCGATAACAGTTGCGTGGAGACGATGTCGTGACGAGCGAGGAGGTCTGGCTCGAGGTGGGCGCGGGACCAAAGGTGCGCCGGATCGCGATGCTCAGCCGACGCGGGCGGGCCCCCGGCCTCTTCTGGCTCGGCGGCTACCGTTCGGACATGCGCGGCGCCAAGGCTGAGGCGGCCGACCGATTCGCCGAGGGGCGCGGCCTCGCCTGCCGCCGTTTCGACTACTCCGGCCATGGCGCCTCGGGAGGCCGATTCGACGACGGGACCATCTCGCGCTGGCTCGAAGAAGCCCAGGCGGTGTTCGACCAGACCGACGGACCGCAGATCGTGATCGGGTCGTCGATGGGAGGTTGGCTCGCCCTCCACCTCGCGACGGCGGAGAGGGCGGGCCGCGGACGGATCGCCGGGCTGATCCTGATCGCGCCGGCGGTGGACATGACCCAGGCGCTGATGTGGGACAAGATGCCGAAAGCGGCGCGCCGGGAACTCGCCGAGGCCGGCGTCACCCGCCTGCCCGGCCGCTACGGCGACGAGCCGGTGCCGATCACCAAGGCGCTGATCGACGACGGCGAAAGGCATCTCCTCGGCGACGGACTTGTCGAGGTCGGATGCCCGATCCACGTCCTGCAAGGCATGGAAGATCCTGATGTCCCCTGGCGCCACGCGACCGCGCTGATGGAGCGGCTGGCCAGCGACGATGCCGTGCTGACGCTGGTCAAGGACGGCGATCACCGCCTGTCGCGCCCGGAGGATCTCGCAAGGCTCGAACAAGCGATCGGCGACATGATCGCGCTCACCGCTACGCCTTGATCCGCACCTTGGTGGCGATCGGGCCGGTATCGCCGATCTCCTCCACGTAGTGAACCTCCTCGCCGCGCGTCAGCTTGTCGAAATCGCCGTTCATCAAGCTGTTGCGGTGAAAATAAAGGAGACCGCCTTCCTTGGTGAGAAGGAAGCCGTGGTCTTCCTCCGCATGCATCTCGGCGATCTGGCCGAGATACTGGTTGGCGTCGTCGTGATGCGCCTGCTTGGTCCGCCGTGTCCGCTGCTCTTTCAGTTCGAATAATTGCCGCTCGGCGATGCGGAATGATTCGGTGATGGCATTCCGCAAATCGGGCGATTGATAGCGCCGCTGCAAATGCTCGGGGTCGGCCGCGACGACAAGGTCGGCGCGGCCGGGAATGCCGAGTTCGATGCTGACGACGGGCGGCACGCCATGCGCCTGGTTCGGCCGCTCGACCTTGACGCGGCAGGAGACGAGACGGTCGTAGATCTTCTCGAGCTTGGCGACGCGATCACGGATTTCTGCCTCCGCCCATTCGGTTGAATCGACATGACGGAAAGCGAGTTCCAGCGGCACCTGCATTGTCCACTACTCCTGAGCGACCCTACCCCATGAGATTAGGTAAGCCGCTGCGTTGCGCAAGTCATGTACGTTCAGCGCCTTCGCCCCGGCTCCAGAGCGCGGTCAGACCATCGCGGTAATTCGGATATGCAAGAGTGACCCCAAGCTCTTGTTTCAACCGATCATTCCGCACCCGCTTGTTCTCACCGTAGAACGACCGCGCCAGCGGCGAAAGGTCGGCGGCGGTGACGGGAATCTCCGGCGGAGGATCGATTCCCATCAATTGCGCGGCATAGGCGACAACGTCCTGTGGCGGCGCCGGTTCGTCGTCGGTGACGTTGAATACACCGTCGGCTTCGCGCTCAAATGCCGCGGCGATGGCGGCCGCAATATCGTCGACCGCGACGCGGTTGAACATTTGTCCCGGCTTGACCAAGCGCCGCGCCGTGCCGTTGGCAAGATTGGCGAGCGCGTTGCGGCCGGGCCCGTAGATGCCGGCGAGGCGGAGTATGGCCAGCGGCCGCCGCATCCGGGAGGCGAGTTCGGTCCATTTGTGTTCGGCCGCAAGGCGGGCCCGGGAGCGGCGGCTCCCCGGATTCGGTTCGACCGTCTCGTCGACCCAGGCCCCGCCGCGATCGCCGTAAACGCCGACGGTCGAGAGATAGACGATGCTGCGAAGGTTCGGAGCGCCGGCGATCGCTTCACCAGCGGCGGAAAGGACGACATCGCCGCCCTCGCCGGGCGCGATCGACACCAGCAGGTGCGTCGCCGCGCCGATCGCCGCCGCGAGTTCCGGCGACAATCCCTTGCCGTCAAAGGCGACGGGACGAAGGCGGCGTGCGGCAAGCTCGGCAACGCGGTCAGGCGTTCGCGCGGTCGCGGCGATCTCGGCCTCGCTGCCGCGCAGGCGTTCGATTGCCGCCGACGCAGAATAGCCCGGGCCGAATACGAGAAGCTTCACCGCTCGCCGGGGCGGCGCAGCAGCTTGATCCTGCGGCCGGCCGCCGAGTCCTCGATGAGTGTCGCCAGCCGCCGCTCGCGCGTCTCGGGCCGTTTGGCGCTGACGACCCACCAGATCGCGGGGTGGCGGTAGGACTTCGGCATCGAACCGAAAAACTGCCAGGCCGGTTTGTTGGCGCGAAATTTCTTCTCGTCGGCCGGGTCGAGCGCGGCGTTCCGGTTTTCGAAGGAGTAGCGCTCCTGCTTGCTGCGGTCGCGGTTGTTGAAGACGCGTAATCCGGGTTCCGCCATCCGCCCTTCCCGCTTGAGCTCGGCAATACGCTTGCGATTGACCGCGCTCCAGACGCTTCCCTTCCGCCGCGGCGTGAAGCGGATCGTCCAGCGCCTCTCGTCGATCGTCCGGGCTATCCCGTCGATCCAGCCGAAGCACAGCGCTTCGTCGAGTGCCTGACGGTGGTTGATGCCGGGGATACCCGAGCCCTTCTTGACGAGACCAAGTATGATTTCCGACTTGCTGTCGTGATGCTTCACGAGCCACGCACGCCAGTCCTCGGCAGATGAGAAGAACACGGGCTTGGTCACGCGTGCCATTCAGCGCGCACCGCGTTGTCCGATTCGAATTCGAGGCTCCGTCGCCGTACCGGCTCGAGAGCCGCCTCGCTGCAGAGCCGCCGCATCGCCCAGATCGTGGCGCCGCGGACCAACGGGGAGTCGTCGTCGAGCAGCCGCGCCGCCGCGCCGGCCAGAGCGATGTCGCCGGAATTGCCGATCGCGATCAACACGTTGCGCATGAATCTTGCGCGGCCGATACGCTTGACCGGCGATCCTGAGAAGAAACGCCGGAACGCCGCGTCGTCGAGCGCGGCGAGCTCGGCAAGCCGCGGCGCGTCCAACTCGGCGCGGGCGGCGAGCTTGGCCTCGCGGCCGGCCTTGGCGAAGCGGTTCCAGGGACAGACCGCCAGGCAATCGTCGCAGCCGAAGATGCGATTGCCGATCGCCTTCCGGAACTCATGCGGGATCGGGCCGTCATGCTCGATAGTAAGGTAGGAGATGCAGCGGCGGGCATCAAGCTGATAGGGCGCCGGAAAGGCGCTCGTCGGGCACACATCGAGGCAGGCATGGCAGCTGCCGCAGTGGTCCGTCTCCGCTTCGTCGCGCGGCAGGTCCACGTCGGTGAGGATCGCGCCGAGAAACAGCCACGAGCCGAATTGGCGCGAGACGAGATTGGTGTGCTTGCCCTGCCAGCCGATGCCGGCGGCCTCGGCGAGCGGTTTTTCCATCAGCGGCGCCGTGTCGACGAACACCTTCGCCTCGCCGCCGCTCCGGGCGACAAGCCGCCCGGCGATCTGCTTGAGCCGGCCCTTGATGAGATCGTGGTAGTCGCGGTTGCGCGCATAGACGGAGATCGCGCCGCGGTTCGGCAAGCGAAGCGCCGCCAGCGGATCGACGTCCGGTCCGTAGTTGAGGCCGAGCATGACCACGGATCGAACCTCGGGCCACAGCGCACACGGATCGGAGCGCCTCGCGGCGGTCGTTGCAAGCCAATCCATGGAGCCGTGGCGCCCCTCGCCGAGGAAGGCCGCCAGCCGTCCGGCGGCGTCCGGGATGGCGTCGGGCGCGGCGACGCGCGCCACATCGAAGCCTTCGCGCCTTGCGTCCGCCGCGAGCGCGGCCTTGAGGCGCAGCGGGTCGGACTTCAGAAGTCGAGTTCGCCGTAGTGGCGGGACGGCGGAACGACCTTCACCCGATCGGCGAGGATCGGGCGGAACGACACCCGCGACTTGATCCGTGCGTACCATTGCTTGGCCGGCCCGTTGTCCTCCCAGGGAACCTCGCCGAGATAATCGACGCAGGAAATCTCCGCGGCGGCGGCGAGATCGGCAAGGGTCAGCCTCTTGCCCGACAGCCAGTCCCGCCGCTCGGCGAGGTAGCTAACATAGCGCAGATGTGTGCGGATATTCGACCGCCCTGCCCGAATGGCGGCCGAATCCGGCGATCCGCCTCCGTGGCCGGTCCCGGCCACGCGTTTCAGCACCAGCTCGTTCACCAGCGGTTCGGTCACCTCGCGGCTCATCTTGTCGGCAAACCATGAGACCAGCCGCCGGGTCTCGGCGCGCTCGCCCGGGGTCTCCGGCATCAGCGAGCCCTCTCCCCGTTTCTGCCCCATCGTTTCCACCAGATATTCGGCAATCGCCATCGCCGGCGAAATCGGTGCGTTGTTGCCGTCGACCAGGATCGGAACGGCGCCGGCGGGGTTGAGCGCGAGCAGCGCCTCGTCGCGCGCCAGAGGCTCGACCTCTCTCAGTTCGGGCTCGATGCCGTACTCGGCCAATTGCAGGCGAACAAATCGAGAGCCGGCAGAGAGGGGATGGTGGTAGAGGAGCGGCATCCGCAGGTCCGCTTCAGGTCGATGGCGGCGGCCAATTGGCGCCCAGAAGGCGTTCTCGTATAGAGGCGGCACCGTTGGCGAACAACCCGATTCGCCTTCAGCCGCGAGGCCGTCCGGTGTCCGCCGAACAGCTCCTCATCCTGGCGATCGTGCAAGGACTGACCGAGTTCCTGCCGGTCAGCTCATCAGGGCATCTCGTGCTGGTCGGCGAATTTTTCGGTACCGATCAGGGCGTCGCCATCGACGTCGCGGTACATATCGGCAGCCTTCTCGCCGTTTTGGTCTATTTCTACCGGGACGTCGGCTTCCTCCTCAAAGGCCTTGCCGATCTCGTTCGCGGCCGTGCGACGGACGCGCGACGCATCTTCCTCTTGCTTGCGCTGGCCTCTGTGCCGCTCGTCGTCGTCGGCTTCATCCTGGTGACAAGCGGCGCGGTCGACGCGATGCGCACAACCGCGGTGATCGCCTGGATGACAATCGTCTTTGCGGGCGTTCTTTGGCTCGCGGATCGCTATGGCGCGCAGCGGCTTGCGTTCCGCGACATCGGCATCGTCGATGCGGTCCTTGTCGGCATTGCGCAATGCCTGGCGCTGGTGCCGGGGGTCAGCCGGTCCGGCATCACGATGACCGCGTCGCGGGCGCTCGGCTTCCGCCGGACCGAAGCGGCGCGGTTCGCGCTCCTTTTGTCGATCCCGGCAATCCTCGCATCGGCCGGCGGGATCGCGCTTGACCTCGAGGGCAGCGCCGCGGACTTCTTCTCCCGCGACGCGCTGACAGCCGCCGGCCTTGCGGCGGTCGCCGCCTTTGTCTCGATCGCGTTCATGATGTGGCTGTTGCGGCGCGTCGGGATGACGCCCTTCGTCGTTTATCGGCTGGCGCTCGGCGTCGTTCTGCTGTGGATCTCCTACAGCTGACGTCCGAAAAGCTCAGGCCTGTGACTGCCGGCGAAACTCCCCGCGGGGGCGAAACCGAGACAGATAGGTCGGGAGAATCGCCTCCAGCGCCGTCGCGCCGATACCGAGCCCGGCCAAGGTGCGCTTTACCGCGATCGCCGCCTCCGACACGACGTTGTCGTATTGGAGCTGGCGCACCTGATCGAGCGTCAGGATCCGGCCCGGCAAATATTGCAGCACCGCGCCGGCAAGCTTGGCGAGCGGCAGCGGCACCGGCAGCAGCGTTCTCCGCCGGTCGATGACCTTCAGCATCTCGGCCATGCATTCGCGAAAGGTGAGAACCTCCGCCCCCCCGAGCTCGAACGCAACGCCCGGCTCGGCATCGCCGTCGACAGCCACTCGTATCGCGGCGGCGACGTCGCCGACATAGACCGGCTGGAACCGGGTAGCGGCGCCGATCAAGGGGAGAAACGGCGCCATGCGGGCGATGCCGGCAAAGCGGCTGAAGAAGGAATCGCCGACGCCGAACTGGATCGACGGGCGCATGATGACGGCGCGGGGGAATGCCTGCCGCACGCCTTCCTCGCCCTTCGCCTTGGTCCTGAAATAATGGGATTCCGAATCCGCGTC
>CAYOBK010000151.1:0-9390 GCA_964402275.1 uncultured Bauldia sp. | reverse complement strand
GTCCGTCCGGGAACCGCGCTCGACCGCGAGGCACGGAAGCGCGGCAACTCGGTCTACTTCCCGGACCGCGTAGTGCCGATGCTGCCGGAGCACCTCTCCGGCGACCTTTGTTCGCTTCGCGTCGGCAAGGATCGCGCCGCCCTCGCCGCTCGCCTCGTCTTTGCCGCCGACGGCCGCAAGCGCGGACACAGCTTCCACCGCGTCCTGATCCGCTCGGTCGCCAACCTCACCTACACCGATACGCAAGCCGCGTTCGACGCCGGCGCCGACCCGCCGGGCGACGACCTCCGCACGCCGATCCTGAGGCCGCTCTGGCAGGCTTATCAGGCGGTTGCCCTGGCGCGCGCCGAACGCCAGCCGCTCGATCTCGAGATCCCCGAGCGCAAGGTGATCATCGGCAAGGACGGCAAGATCGAACGCATCGTCACGCGGCAGACGCTTGAGGCGCACCGGCTGATCGAGGAGTTCATGATCCAGGCGAACGTCGCCGCCGCCGAGACGCTGGAGCAGGCTAAGTCGCCGCTCGTCTACCGCATCCACGACACGCCGTCGCTCGCCAAACTGGAGGCGCTGCGCGAGTTCCTCGAGTCGATCGAAGTATCGTTTCCGCGCTCCGGCAACCTTCGCCCGAGCCACTTCAACGGCATCCTGTCCCGGCTAAAGGCCACCGAACACGGTCAATTGATCCACGAAGTTGTACTTCGGACGCAGAGCCAGGCCGAATACAGCCCGGCAAATATCGGCCATTTCGGACTCAATCTGATGCGCTATGCGCATTTCACCTCGCCGATCCGAAGATACGCCGATCTCATCGTCCACCGCGGGCTCATCCGCTCGCTCGGACTCGGCGCCGGCGGCCTCCCCGACGGCGTCGAGAAGGAGCTGCCGGAGATCGCCGCCGAGATTTCCGCCGCCGAGCGCCGGGCGATGGCGGCCGAGCGCGACACGATCGACCGGCTCGTCGCGCATTGGCTCGCCGACCGGATCGGCGCCGAGTTCCACGGACGGATCGCCGGCGTCACGCGCGCCGGCCTGTTCGTCAAGCTCGACGAGACCGGGGCCGACGGCTTCGTGCCGATGTCGACGATCGGCGCGGAATACTTCGTCTACGACGAGGCCCGGCATGCGATCTTCGGCCGCGACACCGGCCGGAGCTATCGTCTCGGCGACGCCGTCGACGTCCGCCTGCTCGAGGTCGCGCCGCTGGCCGGCGCGCTCCGCTTCGAGATGCTGAACGAAGGCCGCGAGACCGAACCGCGGGCACGAAAGACAAATGGCCGCAGCCGGCGCGGCAAGGCGGGCGGCAACGCCAGGGCAAGGGCCAAAACCAAGGGCAAGGCCCGGCCGAAACAGAAGCGGCGGCGGAGCTGAGCGCGGCCGGA
Organism: uncultured Bauldia sp.; assembly: GCA_964402275.1. Classification (GTDB taxonomy): domain Bacteria; phylum Pseudomonadota; class Alphaproteobacteria; order Rhizobiales; family Kaistiaceae; genus JADLGL01. The sequence goes on along the minus strand of CAYOBK010000151.1, from coordinate 8,008 downwards.
GCGCCGATCCGCCGCATTGGCCGGCATCCGATCCTGGCCCAATTTCGTCCCGTCGGCCGCTCCCTCCCGACGACCTCAACGTAAGGATGCACCCGATGCGCGTTGACCCGGCTCCCACCGAATTCACTACCATGGCCGCCGGCGAGGTTCTCCCTCGCCGCCCGGCCCTGCCGGCGATGCTGAGGGGGCTTCGCCGGCGCTGTCCGAATTGCGGCCGGGGCCGAATGATGGCGCGCTATCTGAAGGTCGCCCCCAACTGTCCGGTCTGCGGCGAGGATCTCAGCCACCACCGCGCCGACGACGCCCCGCCTTACCTCACGATCGTCGTCGTCGGCCACATCATCGTTCCCCTCATTCTTTTCGTCGAAACGCGCTGGGCGCTGCCGAACGCGGTGCACCTCGCGATCTGGCTGCCGCCGACGCTTCTCCTGAGTCTGGCGCTGCTGCCGGCGATGAAGGGCGCGGTGGTCGGGCTCCAATGGGCGCTTCGAATGCACGGCTTCGACAGGTCGGACGGATCGAGGCCGCTCTCGGACGACGGGTTTGCCGGCGTGGTCGGCGGCGACGACTGGGGACGAGGTCCCTAGCCCTTCCCGCCTGATTTCTTGACTTTGCCGGGGGGAGCGCTAGTTATCGCCACCCCTTCGAGAACGACGCCGCGCGAGGAGTGAATCGATGGCCAAGGGCGCAACGATCAAGATCAAATTGGTGAGCTCCGCCGACACGGGCTATTTCTACGTCGCCAAGAAGAACTCGAGGACCAAGACCGATAAGCTGGTGATGAAGAAATATGATCCGGTCGTCCGCAAGCACGTCGAGTTCCGCGAAGCCAAGATCAAGTAACGGCCGGCCTCGCCCGGAGCGCGAAAGCTGGAACCGCCCGTGAGGGCGGTTTTTTTGTCACGGTCGGGAAGAAAAATGTGGCCGGCCCAGAACGGGTTTATACGAGGAGGCCACTCAATCCGTTCTGGGCCGGGCCGACCCCACGGACCCAGGAGATGCGGCGGACCTGAGCATTCCGTAGGGTTTTCGCGTTTGTTTTTGCCGGCTCAACACTTACCGCATTTCACACGCCGCTTCCGACAAATTTCCCGAGAACCTTAACCTTCAAATTAGGGAAATCAACTGCCCGTTGATACAGGTCGGACAGAAATCGGCGACGTCGTAAAACGTTAACCTTAAACTGCGCAGATTTTGTGTCAGCGACTCAAGGTTGCAGGTTCGCCGGCTACGCGGCGGCCCTGGAGACCCGATTCCGGCCGTTTCGCGTGGCCGGGTAGAGCGCGGCGTCGGCCCGGGACAGAAGATCGGTCGGGTTGTCCTCCGGCCCCTCGATCGATCCGACGCCGATGCTGGCCGTGACGCTGATCGGCTCGTGCCCTTCGCCGATGCCGAAGGGCTGCGCCGAAATCAGCCCGCGAAGGCGCTCGCCGACGCGATAGGCGACGTCCGCGTTGGAATCCGGCATCACCACGACGAACTCCTCGCCGCCGAAGCGGCTGGCCAGGTCGATGCCGCGCACGGCGCTGCGGATGCGGTTGGCGAAGCCGACCAGCACCTCGTCGCCGGCAAGATGCCCATAAGTGTCGTTGATCGCCTTGAAATGATCGATGTCGATGATCAGCAGCGACAGCGGCCGGCTGCGTTTGATCGCCTGGCCGACCAGCGTGCCGAGATGCTGTTCCAGATAATGGCGGTTGTGTAGGCCGGTGAGCTTGTCGGTGATCGCCATTTCCAGCGACAGCTGGACGTTGTCCCTGAGGCGGTCGGCATAACGCTTGCGGCGGATCTGCGTCCGCACCCGGGCGACGAGCTCGTTCCGGTCGATCGGCCGCAGGATGTAGTCGTTGACGCCGAGATCGAGCGCCCGCATCAGCCGCGGCTCGGATTCGGGAGAATCGATCGCCAGGATCGGCAGCGTCCGCGTCCGGTCGAGCGAACGGAGCTGGGAGCAAAGCCGGAGACCGTCATGCCCGGTGAGATCGAGGCTGACCAAAGCGAGATCGAAATCATGCTCGGCTGCCTTGAACAGCGCCTCCTGCGGATTGTCCTCGACCACCAGATCGTGGTTGCGCGACAGCCGGCCGAAGATCCCGTCGCGCGACGACGGACGGTCGTCGACAAGGAGGATTTGGCCGGACGGCGCATCGTCGATTTCCCAGCCCTGGATACCGAGCTGCCGGGCGGTTGCCGCGCGGGCGCCAAGTTCGTCGGTCAGCATCTTCAGCCGGGCGAGGCTGCGCACCCGCGCCATGAGGGCAAGGTCCTTGACCGGCTTGGTGAGGAAGTCGTCCGCGCCGGCTTCGAGCCCGGCGACGCGGTCTGATGGCGTGTCGAGCGCGGTGATCATCACCACCGGCAGGTGCATCGTCGCCGGGTCCTTCTTGAGCCGACGGCACACCTCGAAGCCGTCCATCCCCGGCATGATGACGTCGAGGAGCACGACGTCGCACTTGCCGCTGCGGCAGATCTCGAGCGCCTTCTCGCCGCTGTTGGTGGCCTCGACCTCGAAATACTCGGCCGTCAGCTTCGCTTCGAGCAGTTTCACATTGGCAGGAACGTCGTCGACAATGAGAATGCGGGCGGTCATGGCTCACGCCTCGCCGAGATAGGCTTTGACCGTCTCGAGGAATTTGCCGACCGAGATCGGCTTCGACAGATAGGCCTCGCAGCCGCCCTGGCGAATCCGCTCCTCGTCGCCCTTCATGGCGAAGGCGGTGACCGCGATGATCGGGATCGACCGGAGTTCGTCGTCCTCCTTGATCCACTTGGTGACCTCGAGCCCGGAGACCTCCGGCAGCTGGATATCCATGAGGATCAGGTCGGGACGGTGCTCGCGGGCAAGGTCGATGGCCTCCAGGCCGCTCTGCGTCTGGATCGTACCGTATCCGCTTGCCTCAAGCAGGTCGTGGAAGAGCTTCATGTTGAGCTCGTTGTCCTCGACCACCAGTACCGTCTTGGGCATTTGCTGGGTTTCCTGGCGCCGCTTGGCACTCTCCACCGAGTGCCGACCCATCCGCCTTTTTAATAATTCAACTCTTTCGGGAGTGCTAACCCGAAGGCCAAAACACGCCGGATATTGGGCGATTCTGCAACAATCGCCCGATATCCGGTGTTAACTCGTCAACGCTGTTTGCCGGCCGGGCGGGTTCGCCTATCCCGTTGCGCGGTCGCCGCCCTCGGTCCGCTGGCCGGTCTGATCCCGCTCGGCGATGAGTTCGATCTTTTCGAGCTCCTCGCGGGCGGCGGAGAGTTCCGCCGAGGCAACCTGCCTCTGGACCCGCAATTCCGCCACCGAAGCCCTCAGATTCTCCCGCCGCTGCTCGGCGGCGCGGGCGTAGGTCGAGTAGGCGAAGTGGCTGGGATCGGAGATCCCCGTCCGCTCCTTCTCGGCGTCGATCTGGAGGTCCAATTCGTTCGACATGCGATCGAATTCGGCGATCATCGTGTCGATCTGCTCGACCTGCCGCTTCTTTTCGTCGACCTGGAATCGCTTCAGTCGAACAACGCTGTCACGCGACTTCATCGTTTTGAGCTCCCCTTGGGCCACATCGGCGGCTCATTTGGTTTTCGATTTCTTCGGACCCGGTCTCCGATGGTGCCCTTCGGATCGGTCCGCCGGACCGCAGATCGGCGCAGAAATCCGCCAATCGTGTCCCGCGGGGCACACACCTGATGCTGAATCCGCGTTTCGGTAACCCTTCGTTTACGTCTCACGTTAATCATTGCCCCTAACCACTTAAGGCCCGGTAAATCGGCCGGACTGCGCGACCAGGGAAAATTCAACAAAGTCTGAGAGTCGGTTGGTTCGACGTTTTGACGCTTTGGACGAGGCCTCACGAATTTGGATTCATCAGTTTTTTTCAAATCGATGGCTGTGTTTTTCAACAGGACGCCTGAGGGATGTTTTGTCCCGGAATCAGTATCTGTTAACGACGAGCCGATGGCGCGTCGATTCGGGACTGGTTCGTTCCCAAAGAGCAGGTGGCAGTCACCGTTTGAAGCAGGCCGAGGCCGGCAATCGAGGGAATTGGCATGCGAGTTCTGCTGATCGAGGATGACAGCGCCACCGCGCAGAGCATCGAACTGATGCTGAAGTCCGAGGACTTCAACGTCTACACCACCGACCTTGGCGAAGAAGGCGTCGACCTCGGCAAGCTCTACGACTACGACATCATTCTGCTCGACCTGAACCTGCCGGATATGTCGGGCTACGAGGTGCTCCGGACCCTCAGGGTTTCCAAGGTAAAGACGCCGATCTTGATCCTTTCCGGCCTCGCCGGGATCGAGGACAAGGTGCGCGGCCTCGGCTTCGGCGCCGACGACTACATGACCAAGCCGTTCCACAAGGACGAGCTGGTGGCCCGCATCCACGCCATTGTCCGGCGCTCCAAGGGCCACGCCCAGTCGGTCATCAACACCGGCGAATTGTCGGTGAACCTCGACACCAAGACGGTGGAGGTAAACGCGCAGCGCGTTCACCTGACCGGCAAGGAGTACCAGATGCTGGAGCTCCTCAGCCTCCGCAAAGGCACGACGCTGACCAAGGAGATGTTCCTCAACCATCTTTATGGCGGCATGGACGAGCCCGAGCTGAAGATCATCGACGTCTTCATCTGCAAGCTCCGCAAGAAGCTCGCTGCCGCGACCGGCGGCCAGAATTACATCGAGACGGTATGGGGCCGCGGCTACGTGCTGCGCGAGCCCGAAGAGGCCGAACTCAAAGCCAGCGCCTGATCCTGTTTTCCTCCCTCAGGGTCAGGCTCAATTGACCCCGCTGCAGTCGGCGGGGTCTATTTTTTTGCGCACGCCGCCGCCGAAGCGTGTGATCGCATTCCTCTCCATGCCGTTCGTCCCCGCGGAGGCGCGGACCCATAGACGCGAGCCAAAGGGTCCGCGAGCGCCATTGGGCCCCGGGTCAAGCCCCGGGGGCAACGATTTCTGTTTGTCTCATTTCTTTTTGCAGGAAGGAGTTTTTGGCGAGCGCGCCCACCGCGTGCCGCTAATGCAGCGGCTCGCCCGAGGCGAGATGCACGGCTGTTTCCGGCGCGGGTGCGATGCCGAAGCTCGCCTCCGCCACCGCCCGGATCCGCATCTTGAGCAGCCGCGCGTCGCGGTTCGGATTGGCGTTGGGTCCCGGCGCCCCGAGCACGACCACGCAGGGCTTGGCCGCGCTTCCTGCAAGGTCGTTCAGGACCACCGTGCAGCGGTCGTCGTCGAGGCCGAGCCGGATCGCCACGAGGTCCGGGCGGCAATGCCCGGCCTCGGCCGCGGCCCGGCGCGGATTGCGGCAAAGGCCGACCACCGCCAGCTCGCGGTCCATGTCGATCGCCCGCGCCAGCGCGCCGCCGCCGATGATATCGGGATCGACGAGGAGAACGCGAATGGGATCGGTGATCGGTGCCGACCGGCGCGACCCGTCCTTCGCTGGAACGCCGACGGTATGACTCACAGTATGCCGATCTCCTGCAGTTTGGCTTCGAGAACGTCGCGGTCGAATGGCTTGAGGAGATGGTCGTCGGCGCCGGCGCGTTTCGCGCGGGCGATATTGGAGACGCTGTACTCGGTGAGGCAGTAGACGACCTTGGGGTCCTTGCCGCCTTCGAGCGCCCTGAGCGCCTTGACGAAATCGAGGCTGTCCATGCCCGGCATATGGGCATCGACGAAGATGGCGTCCGGCATGTCCTCGCGGCACAGCTGCAACGCCGACTGCCCGTCCTCGGCCTCGGAGACCTTCAGCGACAGGTCCTCGCAAATCCGGCGCGTCACCTTGCGGATCACATTGGAGTCGTCGGCAACGAGGAGGTGCGCTGGCATCGCTACCGTCCGTCCGGAGACGCCGAAAGGCCGCCCGCGGAGGCGGGGCCGTCCGCGAGTTCGCCGGCGGTCGGGACCACCACGAAGAAGCGCGAGCCCTTGCCCGGCTTCGACATCATGCCGACGCGGCCGTTGACGGGACGAAGCCGGAGCGCCGCCCGTTCCAGGCCGACGCCGCGATGGCCGCGATCCCGGCCGAGCGTGACGCCGCGCCGGAAGGCGAGCGCGAGCTTGGCCTCGTCGGCCATCGTCGACACCGCCTCGGCGGCGAGAACCCCCGCCTCGACCGCGGCGGCCGCAATCCGCGCCGGTTCGATCCCGACGCCGTCGTCATGCACGGTGAAACTGATCTGGGCCGGATCGGCGGCGACCTGGATGGTGACGACCGCGGTCAGCGACTTGCCGGCGACCAGCCGGTCCATCGGCGCTTCGATGCCGTGTTCGATCGCGTTGCGCAGGAGCTGCACCAGCGCCGGCACCGCTGCTTCCACGATCTCGCGCTTGACCAGCATCGGCGCGCAATCGACTTCGAGCACGGCGCTCTTGCCGGCCTGGCCGGCGCGGTCGGCGACGAAATCCGTAAGGTGCGAGAGCGCCGCCGGCAACGACCACAGCCGGTCGGTGGACACCGCCAGATTGCGGCGAGGGCTACCCATCCGTACCGCCATTTCACTCCAGCCGTTCGTGAGCACCGGTCCGCCCGAAGCCGACGGCTCGCGGGGATGACCTTCCTTCTAAGATGGGATCGATTAGTTAAAAGAGGCTGAAATCCGCCGCTTCCAGCGCGGCCTCAGGCGACCGGACGGGCGGTTATCACGACGTTTTCCCCTTCAAAGGCGCCGGCGACGCGCATGCGGGAAAGCCGTGCGAGGAGCCCGGCGTAATAGGGCTGGATGGCATGCGCATCCATCACTTCCCCGGCGATATCGCCGGGAACCGGGCGCTCGAGAGCCGGCGGCACGCGCGCGCTGGGGCCGCTGCACTCGAAGCGGAAAGTTGGCGCATCGACCGGCTCCGATACCGTGACCTTGATCTTGCCGCCGCGCGGTACGGCGCCGATTGCGATGAGGAGAACATTGAGGAGCAGCTTCACCCGGTTCTTGGCCATCAGCGCCCGCGGCGCCTCCCAGCTCAGCTCGGCCTTTTCCCCCGCCATCAGCCCGACCGCGACCTTCTGCGCATCGGCGATATCGATCTCCGCCCCGGCCGATCCGGCGGCGCCGAAGGCAAGGCGGGCGAATTGCAGCTTGGCCGAGGCCTGGTCGGCGCTTTTCTTGATGAGGTCGAGGGCCACCGCCTTCATCTCCGCGCTGTCTTCCTCTTCCAGGACTTCGAGGCCATTGGTGATCGCGCCGATCGGCGAAATCAGGTCGTGGCAGATCCGGCTGCAGAGCAAAGCCGCGAGATCCTGCGCCTCGAGTTCGGTCACCTCCGCCATCGACCGCCGCCCCCTCTGTCTTCCGAATCGCCTGTGTTCCGGCCCGTTTGTCGGACTACATGCGATCGCCCGGCCTGCCAACCGCGCTGCCGCCACGACCCGGCTGGAAGTGCTGGATTATCGACCAAAGTTTGGCCAAGCTTTTGGCGAGACTCAAATCCTGTGCGATTCGTCTTTCTGGCTGCGGGGAAATTCGTGATGGGAAGGCGCCTCACCCTTTCGCGCTGGCTCGGCGCACTCATCGGTGCGTTGCTGACGACCGGCCTTGCCGCCGGCAAGGCGTCGGCCCAGGCCGGCGACCCTTATTCGGTCAATCAGCTCGTCTCCGCCGGCAACCAGTTCTTCGGACAGGTGAGCGGCAACATCGCCGCTGTCATCGAGGAGGCGATCAGCCGCTACGGACTCCCCAACGGCTACATCCTCGGCGAGTCGATCGGCGGCGCGCTGATCGGCGGCCTCCGCTACGGCGAGGGCATCCTCTACACGCAGAATGTCGGCAATTACGAGGTCTATTGGCAGGGACCGTCGATCGGCTTCGACGCCGGCGCCGACGCGTCGTCGACGATGATGCTGGTCTACAATCTGCCGTCGGTGGAGGCGCTTTACACGCGGTTTTTCGGCGTCAACGGCGCCGCCTATGTCGTCGGCGGTGTCGGCATGACGGTGATGACGCGCAACGACATCATCATCGTGCCGATCGTCTCGGGCGTCGGCGCCCGCCTCGGCCTTTCCGTCGGCTACTATAAATTCACC
>CAYOBK010000150.1:0-5662 GCA_964402275.1 uncultured Bauldia sp. | reverse complement strand
CGACACGATCTCCGCTTCCTTCGGCGTCTCGCGGAGGGTCGGCAGAAAATACCGGGAAAGGCGCATCTGGCTCGCGGGCGATTCGTGAGGAGGCTCAGGACCTGCCAAACGCCACGGTGGGGCGGCCGCCGTCAAGCATCGCCGGGCGCTCAATCAAGGATTGCGAAGCTGCCTCCGCCTGCGCCCGCCCAGCCGACAAAATTTACCGAAGAGGTCACATTGTGAATGACAAGAAGTCGCGCATTGGTCTATGGTCAGAATTCCTCGAAAGAAGGAGCTGCGGCACAGCCGCAGGGGAGATAAATATCGCGGTCTGAGTCTTGGGAGGAAGCCCTTCGGCGCGGCGATGCCGCAGCCGCCGACAGAAATCAGCAACCAACGAGTTGTGATCTCCTATCGGCTGGAGGGGTTAGGACGCGAGGACTTCAGCAAGGCCTTTGGGCCTTGCTTCTTTTTTGATCAGTCCGGTTCTCTGCTATTCGAATGTGCGGCTCACGCTCTCGAGCGTGATGTCGAAATAGTCCCACGCCCAAGCCAGCGCGCCGACGATCACGGCCGACAGAAGCGTCGCCGCCAGCGCCTTCCTTGCCAGCATGGGCCGCGCCGGCGCGCTGCCGATGGTGCCGAGGATCGTGCTCTCCTCCTCGTCCTGCGTCTTCACGCCGATCGGCAAGACGACGAACAGGCAGAGCCACCAGACAACGAAGTAGATCGCGGCGATCGTGAGCCAGTTCATCAGCGGCTACCGGCGGCGGGTATCGACGACCGCGTGATACGACCGCGGTTCGCCCTTGGCAATTGCGCGGGCCTCAGATCTGGATGATCTGCACGACGCAAACCGGCTTCCTCCCCCAGCGCTCAGCGACCTCGCCGCGAACGGCGTGCCGAATGGCGTGCTCGAGCGACTCCCGGTCCCGCCGCACCGGCCGTGGCAGTCCGGCAATGGCCCCCTTGACCGCGCCGGCGACGATGTCGGTCATCGGCGTTCCGTCCGGCGCCGATTCCGGGATACCGGTCAGGACGGCTTCAGGGCCGCCGACGACGTCGCCGTTGCGGTCGATGCAGAGGGCTATTGCGACGTGGCCGCCGAAACTCATTCGCCGGCGCATCTTGACGCCGACGATCTCGGGGTCGCCGATCACGGCGCCGTCGCGATAGATTCGACCGACGGGAATGGCCGACGGAAATGTCGACGGATTCGGCGCCAACCGAACAAGATTCCCGTTAGTGGCATCGAGGACCGTGCGGATCCCGGCTTCGATCGCGAGGGTCCGATGAGCGGCAAGGTGGACAGGCTCGCCGTGGACGGGCACGAGCACGGCCGGCCGCACCCAGGCGTAAAGGTCCCGCAATTCGTCGCGCCGCGGATGGCCCGAGGCGTGAACCAGCCGGTCCCGGTCGGTAATCACGGTGACGCCGAACGCCACAAGCCGGTTGATGATGTCGATCACTTCGCGTTCGTTGCCGGGGATCGGCCGCGAGGAGAACACCACGATATCACCCGGCCCCAGCCGGACACGCCGGTCTTCGCCGGCGGCGACCCGCGCCATCGCCGCCCGCGCCTCTCCCTGGCTGCCGGAGAGAATCAGGACGACGTTCTGAGCGGGTAGGTGGTCGAGGTCGTCGATCTCGCGAAACGACGGCAGACCGTCGAGATAGCCGAGCTCCGACGCGACGTCGATGACGCGCCGGATGGCCCGGCCGGAAACGACCACTTCGCGTCCCGCCCCCATGGCCGCCGTCGCGATCGACCGCAGCCGCGCGACGTTGGAGGAGAAGAGCGTGAATGCCACGCGGCCTTTGGCGTTCGCCACGATCGCGCCCAGCTCGCGGGCAACGTCGCCCTCGCTGACGCTCCGGCCGTCGCGAATGGCGTTGGTGGAATCGCAGATCAAGGCGTGCACGCCTTCGTCGCCCAATTCCCTCAACCTGCCCGTATCGGTCGGCGGGCCTACCAGCGGTTCGTCGTCGAGCTTCCAGTCGCCGCTGTGGATCGCGATCCCGAGCGAGGTCCGGATCGCCAGCGCCATCGATTCCGGGATGGAGTGAGCCACCGCGATGCATTCGATGTCGAACGGGCCGAGGGTCCAGCGATGGCCGGGTGCGATCCGCGTGACCGGCATCTCCGGCAGGGCGGCCTCCACGCCGTGCTTGGAGCGCAGGAGGCCCTCCGTGAAGGCCGACATGAACACGGGTGCTCTCAGGCGAGGCCACAGCGCCGCCAGGGCGCCGTAGTGGTCCTCGTGGGCGTGGGTGATGACGATCCCGAGGAGCCGCGCGCGGACCTTCTCAAGGAACGACACGTCGGGATAGATGAGGTCGATGCCGGGTAATGACGGGCCGGCGAAGGTCACGCCGCAATCGACCGCGATCCATCGCCGATCGTTCTGCGGGCCGAAGCCGTAGATACCGAGATTCATCCCGATTTCGCCGACGCCGCCGAGCGCCGCAAAGACGAACTCGGCCGCGCCGGCCACCGCTCAACCCGCCGCGCCGAGGGAGGCGACGGCGCCGAGATGAACCTCGCCGGCGGTGATCCGGCGAAGCGATCCGTCACCGCCCCGGACGACGAGGCAGCCCTCGTCATCGATCGTGTCGAAGCGGCCGCGGACGATTTCCCCGCCGACGCGAACCGCGACCTCCTCCCCGATGCCGGTCGCCTTGTCCATCCACCGGCCGCGGATCGATGCCAGCCCCCGCCCGTGGTCCCACACGCGTTCGTGTCCGATCCAGCTCTCGGCAAGCTCGGTAAACAGCGCCTCGGCCGTGATCCTCGCTCCGAGCGACGCCAATGAGGTGGCGCCGGTGCCCGCCGGGGCCGAAACCACGTTGACGCCGATGCCGGCGACGATCCCGATCTTCCGGGCATCGAGTCTCTCGGCCTGGAGAAGTATCCCCGCGATCTTGGAACTCCCCGCAACCAGATCGTTCGGCCACTTCAGCGCCAAGCGCTTCCCCCGGTCCGGCACGCCGTCGAGCGCCGCGTCGACGGAAAGCGCAGGCGCAAGCCGGCCGAGCGCGTCGAGAAGGCTGAGCCCGGCAACGAATCCGAGCGTTGCGGCAACGCTCGGCTCGACGTCGGTAACCGTGAAGACGCTCGCGGCGAGGTTCCCGCGCTCGGTCTGCCAAGGCCGGCCGCGCCGGCCGACACCGGCGGTCTGCTCCAGCGCCGCCACCCACACCCGCCCTGAATCCCCGGCCCGCGCCAGTGCCAATGCTTCGGCGCTTGTCGAGCCGATGCTGTCATGGCCGAACAGGCGATAGCCGGCGGCGAGCGCGACGGGGCCGAGGACGAAGCTCATCGGGTTCAGAAGAACGTCCCGGCGGCCGTGCCGACAAGCTCGTTGAGCGGACCGGCAAACAGAATGAATGCCAGGGCGAATGCGCCGGTGACGCCGGCGACGAGCCGGTACTCGCCGACCATCGGCTCGAAGCCGGCCATCGCCTCGTCGAAGAACATGATCTTGACCACACGGAGGTAATAGAACGCGGCGACGACGCTGGCGAGCACCCCGATGACCGCCAATGCCTGGAGATCGGCCTCGATCGCGGCGGAGAAGACATAGAACTTGGCAAAGAAGCCGGCGAGCGGCGGAAGACCGGCGAGCGAGAACATCATGATCGCCAAGACCACCGCCATCGCCGGATTGGTGCGCGAGATGCCCGCAAGGTCGGACACATTCTCGACCATGCCGTCGGGGGTCCGCATTGCCAGAATGCAGGCGAACGTGCCGAGCGTCATCGCCAGATAGATCACCAGATAGATGATCACGCCCTCCACGCCGGCGGGGGTCCCGGCGGCAAGCCCTACCAGCGCGTAACCGACATGGCCGATCGCCGAATAGGCCATGAGGCGCTTGATGTTGTTCTGGCCGATTGCGGCGAAAGCGCCGAGCACCATAGAGCCGATCGCGATGAAGGTGATGATCTGCTGCCACTGATCGACGATCGGGCCGAAAGGTTCCACGACGACACGCACCAGAAGCGCCATCGCCGCGAGCTTCGGCGCCGCGGCGAAGAAGGCGGTCACCGGAGTCGGCGCCCCCTGGTAGACGTCCGGGGTCCACATGTGGAACGGCACGGCGGCAATTTTGAAGGCGAGCCCCGCCAGCAGGAACACGAGGCCGAAGATCAGCCCGGTGTCGGCCCCACCCTGGAGCGCGGCGCCGATCGCCTCGAACGAGGTCTGGCCGGTGAAGCCGTAAACCAGCGACGCGCCGTAAAGCAGCAGGCCGGACGACATCGCCCCAAGGACGAAATATTTGATGCCCGCCTCAGTCGAGCGAAGCGAGTCGCGCTTGATCGCAGCGAGGACGTACAGCGATAGCGACTGCAGCTCGATGCCGACGTACAGCGAAATGAGGTCGTGGGCCGAGATCATCACCATCATGCCGAGCGTCGCGGTGACGATCAGCACCGGATATTCGAAGCGGTCGAAGCTCTCGCGGCGGCCGTAGCCCATCGCCAGCAAGATCGCCGTGCCCGAACCGATCAATGTCGCGATCTTCATGAAGCGTGCGAACGGGTCGACCACGAAGGCGCCGTTGAACACGCTCCCGGACAGGGGCGCGAAGAACATCCCGATCGCGGCGGCCGCGACCAGGAACAGCGACGCCGTTGCCACGATCCGAGTCGCGTCCCTGGCAACGGCGCCGATCAGCAGCATCACGAGGACGCCGGCCGCCATGACGATCTCCGGCAGCGCAGGCAGCAATTCCTGGAAGGTCGGGGCGGGTGTCGGTTCCATCAGCCCGTCCTCACCGGCCCGCCGCGACGGTGGCTTGCGCGGCCGCGTCCATTGCCGTCCGGACCTGGGTGGCGAGATTCTCCGCCGAGACGGCGGTCACGTCGAGGATCGGCATCGGCCAGAAACCGAAGACGATCGTCAGAATGGCGAGAGGGCCGAGAATCAGCTGCTCGCGTCGCGACAGATCCTTGATGCTTCTGAGGCCCTCCTTGATCAGCGGCCCGAAGATCACCCGGCGATAGAGCCAGAGCGCGTAGGCCGCCGACAGGACCACGCCGGTGGTGGCAAGGACCGCCACCCAGGTGCTTGCCTGGAACGCGCCGACCAGCGCCAGGAATTCACCGACGAAACCGCTGGTGCCGGGGAGGCCGACATTGGCGAGCGTGAACACCATGAAACCGACGGCAAAAAGCGGCATTCGATGAACCAGCCCGCCATAGTCGTCGATCTCGCGGGTGTGCATGCGGTCGTAAACGACGCCGACGCAGAGGAACAGCGCGCCGGAGACGATGCCGTGGGACAGCATCTGGAAAATGCCGCCCTGAATCCCCTGCTCCGTCACGGTGAAAATGCCGAGCGTGACGAAGCCCATATGGGCCACGGACGAGTAGGCGATCAACTTCTTGATGTCCTCCTGCGCCAGCGCGACGAAGGACGTGTAGATGACTGCCACCACCGACAGCACGAAGATGAACGGCGTGAAGTCCGCCGACGCTATCGGAAACATCGGCAGCGAAAAGCGGAGAAAGCCGTAGCCGCCCATCTTCAGGAGGACGCCGGCCAGGATCACCGAGCCGGCGGTCGGTGCCTCGACATGCGCGTCGGGCAGCCAGGTATGGACGGGCCACATCGGGAGCTTGACGGCGAAGGATGCGAAGAAGGCGAGCCACAGCCACGTCTGCATGCCCGCCGGGA
>CAYOBK010000149.1:0-6490 GCA_964402275.1 uncultured Bauldia sp. | reverse complement strand
CCGACGCTCGACCGCAAGGCGGTGGATGCCGGCGGCAATTCGCTCCGCGATACGATCCGCAGCAGCCTCGCGCCGTTCGAACCGTTCTCGGAGGAGTACGAGCAATTGTCGACGACGCTGATCGGCGAAAGCGAAATTCTCAAGATCGACCAGGACGGCCGGACCGTCCTGTCGCAGTCGATCATGGAGCATGCCGGCGTGGCCGACCGAGTCACCTTTGTCGGTCAGGGATTCAAGTTTCAGATCTGGGAACCGGAGCGGTTCGCAGAGTATCGCGAGGAGGCCAAGGAAAGGGTGCGGGCGCTACGTTCTCAGCTCGGCGCACGGGCCGGCAACTCCAAGCGAGGCGAGGGATGATGGCCGGCCGCGGCTCCAATATGGCGGTCGCTGGCGGACTGGCCGGCCATATCCCCGTTCTTCTCGACGAGGTCGTGGAACTCCTCGACCCCAATATCGGCGACGTCCTCGTCGACGGCACGTTCGGCGACGGCGGATACAGCCGCGCGCTGCTCGCCGCCGGCGCCAGCGTGGTCGCCCTCGACCGCGACCCGGACGCGATTGCCGACGGCCGGCCGCTCAGCGCGGCCGCGAAGGGGCGGCTGACGCTGGTGCGCGGTCGTTTCGGCGCGCTCGACTGGATCTCGCGCGCGGCCGGCTACGACGAAGTCGACGGCGTCGTCCTCGATATCGGCGTCTCGTCGATGCAGCTCGACCGCGCCGAGCGCGGTTTCTCTTTCCTCCGCGACGGTCCGCTCGACATGCGGATGGGCAAGGAAGGGCCAACGGCGGCCGATCTCGTCAACAATCTCGATCAGAAACTCTTGACGCGGGTGATCGGACTTCTCGGCGAAGACAAGAAGGCCGGCATCATCGCCAGGGCGATCGTCGAGGCGCGGGCGCATGGCCCGCTGACGCGCACGGCGGAACTCGCGGAAGTCGTCGAATCCGCCGTCGGCCGCCGCGCCGCCGATGCGATCCATCCGGCGACGCGCACCTTCCAGGCGCTCAGAATCGCCGTCAATCAGGAACTCGTCGAGCTCGCCAGCGCGCTCGACGCCGCGGAGCGGATCCTCCGCCCCGGCGGACGCCTGGTCGTGGTCACCTTCCACTCGCTCGAGGACCGTATCGTCAAGCGGTTCCTTGCCGATCGCATCCGCGAGCACCCGACCGGATCGCGCCATTTGCCCGCCGAACCGGTCGAGCCGGCGACGTTCCACATGCTGACGCGCGGGCCGGTGGTGCCCGGAGCGGCCGAACTCGAGGCGAATCCGCGGGCGCGCTCGGCGAAGCTGCGCGCCGCCATCCGGACCGATGCCGAAGCGCGGCCGATCGATCCGGCCGCGCTCGGCGTGCCGATGGCCCAGTCGTTCGAGGCGTCGGGCTGATGGCGGCCATCACGCTGAAGCGGCTTACATATCCGTTGGCGGTGGCGATCATGATCGGCGGCGCGGTCGCCACCTATCAAACCAAGCATGATGCGGTGGAAGCGGCCGCCCTTGTCGCCGAGCTTCGCCATCAGATCGCGCAGGAGAGGATGGCGATTTCGCTCCTGAAGGCGGAGTGGAGCGAACTGACCCAGCCGGCCCGCCTCCAGGACCTTCTTGCCCGGTATCCGAACGTCCTCGACCTTGGGCCCTATGGCGTCGAGCGCATGATCAGGCTCGGCGACATTCCGTTTCCGCCGGCCGAGGAGCCGGATCTCATCGGCGCGTTCCTCGCCGAGGACGGCTGATGCGGATCACCACCGAAGAAAGCGGTGGCGCATCGGTCGGCTTCGAGCCGAATTGGCTTGAGCCCCCTCCGTCCGTTGCCGCAATGCGCGACGGGGGCCGCTTCAGGCTCCGCCTCGCGATCGTCGCCTTCGCAGTCATCTACGCCGTGATCGCAGGCCGCCTGATCCTGCTCGGTTTCGAGGAGCAGGCTCCCGCGAATTACCGGGCCGGAGCGGAGGCGGCCATCTCGGCGGCGCGCCCGGATCTCGTCGACCGGAACGGCGAGATTCTCGCTACCGACATCCGCACCGCTTCGCTCTACGCCGAACCCCGGCGCATTCTCGATGTCGACGATGCGGCGGCTGCCATCCACTCGGTACTGCTGGAGCTCTCCGTCGACTGGCTGCGCCAGCGGCTTTCCGGCGACGCCGGCTTCGTCTGGCTGAAGCGCGAGATCACGCCGAGGCAACAGGATGCCATCCACCGTCTGGGCATTCCCGGCGTCGGCTTCCTTACCGAGAACCAGCGCTTCTACCCCGGCGGCCCCGTCGCCTCGCACATTGTCGGGCATGTCAATGTCGACAATCAGGGGATCGCCGGAATCGAGAAATATGTCGACGACCAGTGGCTCCGCGACCTGCAGGCGTTCGGTTTCGCCACCGCCGATGTCGGCTCGCTGGCGCCGGTCGAACTCTCCATCGATCTTCGGGTGCAGCATATCCTTCGCGACGAGCTGGTCGCGGCGATCGATCGCTATCGTGCCGTCGCGGCGGCGGGCGTCATTCTCGACATCCACACCGGCGAGATCGTCGCGATGTCGTCGATCCCGGACTACGATCCGAACCAGCCGGCCGAGGCGCTCCAGGCCGATCGCCTCAACCGGATCACCGGCGGCGTCTACGAAATGGGCTCGGTGTTCAAGGCGCTGACGGTCGCCATGGCGCTGGATTCCGGTCTCGTGCGGATCACCGACCGCTTCGACGCGTCGGTGCCGATCCAGGCGGGCGGATATACGATCAATGATTTTCACGGTCAGAACAGGGCGCTGACGGTGCCGGAAGTGTTCATCTATTCGTCCAATATCGGTGCGGCGAGAATGGCGGCGACGGTCGGCGCCGAGGGGCAGCAGGCATTTCTCGCGCGGCTCGCCCTGACCGGCCGTCCGGGGACCGAGCTGCCGGAGAGCGCAATGCCGCTCGCACCGGAGCGTTGGAGCGACCTCACGACGATGACCGTCGCCTTTGGCCACGGCCTGTCGACGACGCCGATGAATCTGGCCGTCGCCACGGCGGCGCTGATGAATGGCGGTCAGCTGATCCCGCCGACCTTCCTGCCGCGGAGCGAGGAGGAAGCGCGTCAATTGGCAGAGCAAGTGCTTCAGCCGGAAACCAGCCGGCAGATGCGCGATATGTTCCGGCTCAACGCGGTGGTCGGTTCGGGGCGTCGCGCCGACGTGCCGGGCTACCTGGTGGGCGGCAAGACCGGAACCGCCGAGAAGATCGTCAACGGCCGGTACAGCAGCGAGGCCGTGTTCAATTCGTTCCTGGCCGCCTTTCCGATGGACGACCCGCAATATGTCGTGCTTGTCATCGTCGATGAGCCGCAGCAGCTCCCGGGCGATGCTGGCCGGACCGCGGCCTATAATGCCGCCCCGATCGTCGCCAATGTCATCCGCCGGTCGGCAACCATGCTCGGCGTTTCGCCGCGTTTCGGGACCTTCGACGACGCCTTACTTGAGTCATATCGGGCGGCGACAACGGCCTTTTAGGCCTATAGAAACGTGACCAACGCGCCAATGCAGCTTGGCGATCTAGCCAGGGATCTCCCTGTCGACATGCCGGCCCGGCCGGTCGAGATCACCGGTATTTCCGCCGATTCGAGGGCGGTGCGGCCCGGGTATCTCTTCGCCGCGCTTCGCGGGCTGGCCGACGACGGGTCTCGTTTTGCCGGCGATGCCGTGGCCGCCGGCGCCGTGGCGGTGCTGGCCGCCACCGATGCCGCGATCGGCGACCTCGATGTGCCGGTGGTCCGCGCGAGGGATCCGCGCCGCGTCCTGGCGCTGCTGGCTGCACGGTTCTTTCCCGCGCAGCCGGAAAAGCTCGTCGCCGTCACCGGAACCAGCGGGAAGACTTCAGTCGCGGTATTTGCCCGGCAAATCTTCGAGGCGGCCGGTCACCGGGCCGCCAGCATCGGCACGATCGGCGTGGTCGGTCCGCGCGGCCGCGAGGCAGGCGGCCTGACGACTCCCGACCCGGTGGCGCTTCACCAGCTGCTCGACCGGCTCGCCGCCTCGGACGGCGTCAGCCACGCGGCCATCGAAGCTTCGAGCCACGGGCTCGATCAGCGTCGACTCGACGGGCTTCGCATTACCGCCGCCGGCTTCACCAATCTCGGCCGCGACCATATGGACTACCATTCCGGCCCGGCCGATTATCTCGGGGCAAAGCTGCGGCTGTTCCGCGAAATCCTGCCGCCGACGGCAACCGCGGTAATCAATGCCGACAGCGATGCCGCCGTCGAAATCATCGCCGCGGCGGCTGCAACCGGCGCCAGGACGATGCTGGTCGGGCGCTCCGGCGGCGACGTGCGGATCGCAGCGCTTCGTCCGGAAGGGCTGAAGCAGCACCTCGAATTCGACATCGCCGGCGCCCGCCACCAGGTCACGCTGCCGCTTGCCGGCGCGTTCCAGGCCGACAACGCGGCGCTCGCGGTGGGGCTGGCGATGGCCACCGGTGTCGACGCCGAGGCCGCAGTCGCGGCGCTCGCGCACCTCAAAGGCGCGCCGGGCCGGCTGGAGAAGGTCGCCGAAACCTCGTCCGGCGCCGCGATCTTCGTCGACTATGCGCACAAGCCGGAAGCGCTCGCCGCGGCGCTCGCGGCCCTCCGGCCGCTGGCGAGCGGCCGGCTGATCGTCGTTCTCGGCGCCGGCGGCGACCGCGACCCCGGCAAGCGTCCGCTGATGGGCGGGATCGCCAGGCAACATGCGGACATGGTGATCGTCACCGACGACAATCCCCGCAGCGAGGATCCGGCCGGCATCCGCGCGGAGATTCTCGCCGGCGCCCCCGGTGCGACGGAAATCGCCGGCCGCGGCGAGGCAATCGCGACCGCGGTGGCGATGCTGCACGCCGGCGACGTCCTTTGCATCGCGGGGAAGGGCCACGAGACCGGCCAGACCATCGCGGGCAAGACGCTGCCGTTCTCCGATCACGAGGCGGTCGTCGAAGCGGTTGCCGCGTCATGACGGGACCGCTGTGGACGCTGCCGAGTCTGCTCGAAGCAACCGACGGACGGCCGCTCGGTCCGCCGCCGAAGGCGATCACGGGCCTCTCGATCGACAGCCGGACAATCCGGGAGGGCGATGCGTTCCTTGCCATCAAGGGCGACCATTTCGATGGACATGATTTCGTGCGCCCGGCGCTGACGCGCGGGGCGTCGCTCGCCGTCGTCAGCCAGAACCGGCTGATATCGCTCGGCGCCCTGAAGGGGCCGTTCGTCGTTGTCGACGACGTCACCGACGCGCTCCGGGCGCTCGCCGCCGCGGCGCGTCATCGCTCCGCCGCCAAGGTCATCGCCGTCACCGGTAGCGCCGGCAAGACCACCACCAAGGACATGCTGAAGCTGGCGCTTTCCGCGTCCGGCGAAGTCCACGCCGCCGCGGCTTCATACAACAATCAATGGGGCGTGCCGCTGACGCTCGCCCGCATGCCGACGAGCGTCGTGTTCGGCGTGTTCGAAATCGGCATGAACCATCCCGGCGAGATCAGGCCGCTTACGAAGCTGGTGCGGCCCCATGCGGCGATCGTGACGACCGTCGACGCCGTGCATCTCGGTGCGTTCGCCGATGTGGAACAGATCGCGCGCGCCAAGGGCGAAATCTTCGATGGTCTCGTAGACGGCGGCGCCGCGATCCTCAACCGCGACAATCCGCATTTCGAGCTCCTGGCACGGCTCGCCCGCGAAGCCGGCGCGGAACGAGTAATCGGCTTCGGCCGCCATCCCGACGCCGACGCCCGGCTCGAGGCGCTGGAGCTCAAGGCGGGCGGCTCGGCAATCGTGGCGTCGATCGACGGACGGCGGGTGGCCTACGAATTGGGCGCGGCCGGTGAGCACATGGCGGCGAACAGCCTGGCGGTGCTTGCCGCCGCCGCGTTCGCCGGCGCCGATGTCGGTCGGGCGGCCGAGTCGCTGGCCGAGTTCTCCGCCGGCAAGGGCCGCGGACGCCGGATTCTGCTCAAGCTGCCGGCCGGGTCGGCGATCCTGGTCGACGAGAGCTACAACGCCAATCCGGCGTCGATGCGCGCGGCGCTCGGCGTTCTGTCGCGAGTCGAGCCGCGCGAGGAGGGCCGGCGTATCGCGGTGCTCGGCGACATGCTCGAACTTGGCGCGAAGGAAGCCGAGATGCACGCGGCGCTGGCGGAGCCGATCGCCGAAGCGGCGGTGGACTGTGTGCATCTCGTCGGACCGGTGATGGCGGCGCTGTGGGAAGCCTTGCCGCCGGCGCGTCGGGGCGTCTATGCCCAGACGGTGGCCGAACTCACGCCCCGAATCGCGGGCGCGATCGCGCCGGGCGACGTGATCATGATCAAGGGATCCAACGGTATCCGTTTGGGGGACCTCGTCGAGGAACTCACCAAGAGGTTCGGGGTCGACGCCGAATTGGCGGCGGGGGGCTGAGGAATGCTGGTCTTTCTGGCCGAATGGCTGGCGGAACTGCCGGGCGGGAATGTCGTCGGCTACATCACGTTCCGCACCGGCGCCGCGGCGCTGACCGGCCT
>CAYOBK010000148.1:0-9432 GCA_964402275.1 uncultured Bauldia sp. | reverse complement strand
CGGCGATAGTCGTCTCGGCCTTCGCCGAGGAGGGAAGCGACGACGCCGACGGCGCGGCTGGCATCGAGGACATGCACGGTGGCGCCGCGCTGATAGTTCGGCACGATCTTCAGCGCGGTGTGGATACGGCTGGTGGTGGCGCCGCCGATCAGCAGCGGCACGTCGAACCCCGCGCGCTCCATCTCGGACGCGACGGTGACCATCTCGTCGAGCGATGGCGTAATCAGGCCGGAGAGGCCGATGATATCGACATTCTCGGTCCGCGCACGGTCCATGATCTGTTGCGCCGGCACCATGACGCCGAGATCGATGACGTCGTAGTTGTTGCACTGCAGCACGATGCCGACGATGTTCTTGCCGATGTCGTGGACGTCGCCCTTGACGGTGGCGAGCAGCACCTTGCCGGCGCTGGTATATGTCTCGCCGGAGGCCTCCTTCTCTGCTTCCATAAATGGCTGCAGATAGGCGACGGCCTGCTTCATCACGCGGGCGGACTTCACGACCTGCGGCAGGAACATCTTGCCCGAGCCGAAGAGGTCGCCGACGACGTTCATGCCGGCCATCAGCGGCCCCTCGATCACCTGCAGCGGCCGGTCGAATTTCCGCCTCGCTTCCTCGGTATCGGCTTCGATGAATTCGGTGATGCCGGCGACGAGCGCGTGTTCGAGGCGCTTCTCGACCGGCCAGGCGCGCCACGCAAGATCGACCTGCTTCTCTACGCCCGCGGCACCTTTGTGGCGCTGCGCCGTCTCGAGCAGCCGTTCGGTGGCGTCGGGCCGGCGATTGAGGATAGCGTCCTCGCAGAGTTCGCGGAGCTCAGGATCGATATCGTCATAGACCGGAAGCGCACCGGCGTTGACGATCGCCATGTCAAGCCCGGCGGCGATCGCATGATAGAGAAACACCGAATGCATCGTGGCGCGGACGGCCTCGTTGCCGCGGAAGGCGAACGACAGGTTCGACAGGCCGCCCGAGACGTGCGTGTAAGGAAGGTTCTGCTTGATCCAGCGCGTCGCCTCGATGAAATCGACGGCGTAGTTGTTGTGTTCGGCGATGCCGGTCGCGATGGCGAAGATGTTCGGGTCGAAGATGATGTCCTCGGGCGGGAAGCCGACGTCGTCGACGAGGATGCGGTAGGCGCGGGCGCAAATGTCGATCTTGCGCTGATAGGTATCCGCCTGCCCCTTTTCGTCGAACGCCATGACGACGGCGGCGGCGCCGTAGCGCCGGACCTTCCTGGCCACTTCGCGAAACGCCTCTTCTCCCTCCTTCATGGAGATCGAGTTGACGATCGGCTTGCCCGGCACGCATTTCAGCCCCGCCTCGATCACCGACCATTTCGACGAGTCGATCATGATCGGAACCCGGGCGATGTCCGGCTCGGCGGCCAACAGATTGAGGAATGTCGTCATCGCCTTCTCAGAATCGAGAAGGCCTTCGTCCATGTTGACGTCGAGGATCTGCGCGCCGTTGGCGACCTGGTCGCGCGCGACATCGAGCGCGGCGGCATAGTCGCCGTCGGTGATCAGCTTGCGGAACCGCGCCGAGCCGGTGACGTTGGTGCGCTCGCCGATGTTGATGAAGGTGGCGGCCGATTGATTCATGAGCAGGCCTTACAACCCGAGAAGGCGTCGAACCGGCTCACTTGGCTCCGCGCCATCGAATGGCCTGACAACTTCAAGCCGCCCAAGGCGAGCACCGCTGGCCATGTCCTCACTAAAAAAATGCGTGCAGCCGGCCATCTCGGCGGCCGACAGGAGATTGGCGTCCCAGAACGATAGGCGACCAGTGGCTGTCTCCGTCAATGCCCGTTCCATGGATTGGATTGACGCGGCGAAAATCGGAAAGGCGTGCAGCCAGTTACGGGTGGCCTGCGAGGCCGCCCAAGGGGTTTGTCCGAGGCGGCGGGTTGCGGCCCGGAAAAACTCACCGCACGCCTGAAGAGCGAGGATGCCGCCGCGATTTCGAACCTCCCGCACGACATCCTGGGCAACGCGTTGCTTGGCTGGGTCCCTCGCGTCCAGGGAGTACACGAGGATGTTGGTGTCGATCGACGGAATCACCCGTCGTCCCGATCGTAAAGCTCCTCACGAGGGCCATAGGGCGCTTCCGATCGCCATCCCGCCGACCAGCTCGACTTGACGGCCTCCCAAGCGGCGTCGCGGTCGGCGCCGGATCCGCTCGCCCAAACGGCCTGAGGCCGATCCGACCCGATCTCGTCCAGCGCCGATGAAGGCCTTGCCAGCCGCAGCTCTACGACTACACCGCCGGTCGGTTTGTGTTTCCGGTAGAGTTCACCCCAAGCGGCTTTGGCCTGGCCCAGTGGCGCCAGGCCAGGGACATTGTAGCGTCCGACCTTGTTGGCGCGCATTTTGCGCCAAATTCCGCCGACGCCGTTGACCGTCAACGCTATCGTTTCACCTGGCTCCAAGGCCTCGAGCTGCCGCTTGAGGTGATCGTCGCCATGGATTTTCTTTGTCCAAAGCACGTAGTCGTTGACTTCAACCTGAGCCATTTGAATGCCTTCGATTTGGCAGGAGAATATGGGGGCCCGGTGAGTCCCCGTCAAGGCCCCCATATGCCCCCCATTGGCCCGCCCTGCTAGGCCGCTGCGAATGGCTCCAGCCCGGCGAGGCGCAGCGCCCGCTTGTGGGCCGGTACCCGGCGCGGCGCCTGGCCTTTCACCGCGGCGGCGATCGCCGCAATGTGCTCCGGCGTCGTGCCGCAGCAGCCGCCGACAATGTTGACGAGGCCGGACCGGGCGAACTCGCCAAGCGTCGTCGCCATGTGCTGCGGCGTCTCGTCATACTCGCCGAGCTCGTTGGGGAGGCCGGCATTCGGATAGGCGCAGACCAGCGTATCAGCCGCGCGCGCGATCTCGGCGATGTGCGGCCGCATCTCCTCGGCGCCGAGCGCGCAGTTGAGCCCGACGGTGAACGGCTCGGCGTGCTCGACCGAGTTGAGAAGCGCCGTCGGCGTCTGGCCCGACAAGGTACGCCCGGAGCGGTCGGTGATCGTGCCGGAGATCATGATCGGCAGCCTGACGCCCTTCTCTTCGAACACCTCTTCGGCGGCGAACGTTCCGGCCTTGACGTTGAGCGTGTCGGTGATCGTCTCGAACAGAAGGAGATCGGCGCCGCCGTCGATCAGGCCGCGGATCGCCTCGGCATAAGCTGTGCGGAGGTCGTCGAAGCTTACCTGCCGGGAACCCGGATCGCTGACGTTGGACGACATCGATGCGGTCTTGTTCGTCGGGCCGAGGGCGCCGGCGACGAAGCGCGGCTGCTCGGGCGTCGTCACGGCGTCGCAGGCAGCGCTCGCGATTTCGGCGCCGGCGCGGTTGAGCTCGTAACAGTAGTCCTCCAGCCCATAATCCGCCTGCGCGATCCGGTTCGAGGTGAAGGTGTTGGTGGTGACGATATCGGCTCCGGCGTTGAGATACTCCTCGTGGATCTCCCGGATGACATCGGGCCGCGTGAGGTTGAGGAGATCGTTATTGCCCTTGAGGTCGCGCGACCATTCGACGAAGCGGTCGCCGCGGAACGCTGCCTCGTCGAGCTTGCGGCGCTGGATCATGGTGCCCATCGCCCCGTCAATGATCAGAATGCGATGCGCCGCGGTCTCGCTGATGGAGGACCGGGCGTCGCGCCTGGGCAATGGGGTCGGGGTTACGTGTTCCATCCTTCTGCTCGCTAGCTGGCGCTCCCGGCGGTCACCGCACCGGGCGGGGACGCGCGCCGACCGGGTCTGAGGCCAAGCGCGTCGAAAACGGAGATCACCAGGCCGGCGCGGTTGAGGGTGAAGAAATGGATACGGCGGAAGCCCTTATCAATCAGGGCCCTCACCTGAGCGGCGGCGATCTCGGCGGCAAGCTTCTGCCGGCCTTCGGTGTCCTCTTCGTCCAGCCGGCCGAAACGCTCGGCGATCCATGCCGGGATCGATGTACCGGTTTTGCCGGCGAATTTCGCCACCTGACCGAAATTGTTGATCGGCAGGAGCCCGGGAACGATCGGGACAGCGATCCCGGCCGTGCGGGCGCGCTCGACATAGGCCTCGAAGATATTGTTGTCCAAGAAGAAATGGGTGATCGCTTCGTCGGCGCCGGCGTCGATTTTCCGCTTCAGCAGGTCGATATCGGCGTCGAACGACGCGCTTTCCGGGTGCCGCTCCGGGTAGGCGGCGACGGACACGCCGAAATCGCCGATCCGGCGGATCGCGGCGACCAGTTCGGGCGAGCCGGGATAGCCGTCGGGATGGGCCTCATATTTGGTTCCGAGCCCGGTTGCCGGGTCGCCACGGAGGGCCACCATCCGCCGAACGCCAAGCCGCCAGTAATCCCGGACGATTTCGTCGATCTCGTCCCGCGTGGCGCCGACGCAGGTCAAATGCGCCGCCGGCTTGAGGCCGGTCTCGGCCAGGAGACGGCGAATGGTCGCGTGGGTGCGCTCACGGGTCGAACCGCCGGCGCCATAGGTGACGGAGACGAAGTCCGGGCAGAGCGGCGCCAGGCGCTCGATCGAACGCCACAGCGTCTCCTCCATCGCCGGGGTCTTCGGCGGGAAGAATTCGAACGAGACGGAGAGGTCGTCGTTCGCGGTGCGATCGGGCGGCAGCGCCACAGCTGCTCCTGTTCCGGTAAGGCTTGGTCGGCCCGGCGGAAGCCGCGCGGGCGAGCCGGCAAAATAAGAGCTTCGGGGCGTCAATCAACCGTTGGAGACGAAATACCGGCCGCGGCTGCGGCGGGCGACTACGCCAGCCGGACGATATTGGTGTCGGGAGGGACCGGCGCATCCTCGGTCCGGACGCGGTTGCGCCCGGCCGCCTTGGCGGCGTAGAGGGGCCCGGTCGGCGCGATCGAGCATCTCTTCGAGCGATTCGGCGGCCGGATCCTGCCGCGAGATGGCCACGCCGGCGCTGACGGTGGCGCCGACCGGCTTGCCGTCGACCTCGGCGGCCGCCTCAAGGAAGTTGCGGCGAACGCGGTCGGCGATCGCGACCGCCGTCTCCAGACTCGCCGACGGTATGACGGCAAGGAATTCCTCGCCGCCGATACGGCCGATGATGTCGTTCGGCCGCAGTCCGGCGACTGCGGCGGCGGCGAAGCGCTGCAACACGTGGTCGCCGACGCGATGGCCGTAGGTGTCGTTGACCGACTTGAAGGCGTCGAGGTCGAAGAGCACGGCGGCAACCGGGGCGCCCCCCATCAAAGCACGCCGGACGATCGCGGCGCCGGAGGCCATCAAGGCACCGCGGTTCGCGAGGCCGGTGAGGTTGTCGGTCTGGGCGATCGAACGCTGCTCGGCGACGACGCGCTCCTTGATCATCGCCATCAGGAACACGGCGGTGCCGACGATGAACAAGGTCGTGACCATATAAACCGGCCACAGGGTGCCGCGATCCGGCGTCTCGCCGAGCGTCTCGAGAGGAATGATCTGAGAGATGCCGAAGACGACGCTGACCGCATCGACGGCGATCAATCCCATCAACGGCCAGCGGGCCGGCAGCCGTTCCTTGCGTGCGCGCCAGAGCTCCCACGCGCATTGGAAAAGAAAGAATGCGCAAACCGCGAGATAGACGGCGGCGCGCGGTCCGAAGCTCCAGGAAGCCGGCGGACCGATCGCGGCAAATGCCCAGATCAATGCGCCGGCAATGAGCCATGCGGACGGCAGCGGGCGGCGGTTGAACGCGACGATCGAGGCCCACATCAACGCGGTGGCGCTGATGAGCAGGAGGAACGCAAGCGCTTCGGCCCGCCGCTCCGTCAGCAGGATGACGCCGAAGGCAATGAGCAGGTTGGAAAGGGCCCACAGGAGGGCCGGTGTGGTGGCGTTCGATTGCCGGCCGACAACGAAGAGCGTGGCGCCAGTCGCGAGCGACAGGACGGCGAGAAAAACGGTAAATGTGTCGGAGTCGAGCACCATGGCGCGGTCAGCCCTCCCGCCTAACCGGACAAGATCGGCCGCCACGGTTACCAAGGGGTGTACTGCCCGGGTTTCCGCGGATTCGCGCCAATCAGGGCGCGTATTGGCGGCGCAACCCGGCCGCCGGCATGCTATGACGCCGCCATCGTTCGAAAGGGATGGCCAGTGGAGTCAGGGGCGCGATAGGTTGTCGAAGCAACGAGACGGCGAGCCGCGGGGCACCTTCCCGACCGGAACCGTCACCTTCCTGTTCACCGACATCGAGGGTTCGACGAAGCTCGTGCAGGAGCTTGGGGCAAAGTGGGTCCCGATCCTCGAGCGGCACCGCGAATTGCTGCGGGCGGCCATCGCAGGCGCCGGCGGCATCGAAGTGCAGACGGAGGGCGATGCCTTCTTCGCCGTATTCAGAACGGCCGGCGAAGCAGTCGCCGCGGCGGCGGAGGGCCAGAAACGCCTGGCAGCTGAGCGATGGCCAGAGGGCGTGACGATCGCCGTGAGGATGGGACTGCATTCGGGTGAGGGCACGCTCGACGCCGACGACAGCTATGTCGGCACGGACGTGCATCGCGCCGCCCGCGTCGCGGCGGCCGCGCATGGCGGGCAAGTCGTCCTCTCCGAAGCGACGCGGGCACTCCTGGGCGAGGTATTGCCCGGCGGCGTCGGCCTCGTCGATCTTGGCCAGCATCGGCTCAAGGATCTTCGCGCCGAGCAGCTGACTCAGCTGTCGATCGCCGGCCTTCGAAATGCGTTCCCGCCGCTCGACGCGATCGATTTGCAGCCGAACAATCTGCCGACGCAGCTCACATCGTTCGTCGGTCGCGAGGCCGAGCTGCTGCGTGCGGGCGAACTCCTCGGCCGGACAAGGCTGCTGACGCTGACCGGCCCCGGGGGCACCGGCAAGACCCGCCTGTCGATACAGCTGGCGGCGGCGCAATCGGGCGCATTTCCAGACGGATTGTGGTTCGTGGCCCTGGAACCGATCCGCGACCCCGAGCTGGTGGCCTCGACGATCGCGCATGTGCTCGGAATCAGCCTCGCCTCGGGACGGCGCCCCCTGGACCTCGTCGGCGAATGGATCGGCGAGAAGCGGATGCTCGTGGTACTCGACAATTTCGAGCAGGTGATAGACGCAGCGCCGACGGTAACCGAACTCCTGCGCGGCTGCGCCAATCTCAAGATCGTCTGCACCAGCAGGTCCACGCTGCATGTTTCGGGCGAGCAGGAATATCAGGTTCCCGGTTTGCCGGCGCCGCCGGATCTCAGCCGCCTCACGCCGATGCAGATGGAAGCGTTGTCGGATGAGGCGCTGCATCCTGCGATCGACACGCTCAACCAGTATGAGGCCGTTCGACTGTTCATCGCGCGCGCGCTCGCGGTACGCGCCGATTTCGCCGTGACCAACGACAATGCTCCGGCAGTGGCGCAGATTTGCGCGCGGCTGCACGGAATGCCGCTGGCGATCGAGCTGGCGGCGGCGCGCGTCAAACTCTTGACGCCGAAGCAAATCCTCGACCGTCTTGAGCACCAGCTGTCGCTGCTGACTTCAGGTTCGCGCGATCTTCCCGAACGGCAGCAAACGCTGCGCGGTGCGATCGCCTGGAGCTACGATTTGCTGGACGACGGATTGAAGCGGCTGCTCGCGCGCCTTTCGGTGTTCAGCGGGGGCTGGGACCTCGACGCCGCGGAAGCCGTTGCCGGATCGAACGGCGACGACGTTCTGGACGGGCTGTCGGCGGTGGTCGACCAGAGCCTGGCGCGCCGCGAGGAGGAACACGGCTCGACGCGCTTCGAGATGCTGCCGACGATCCGCGACTTCCTGCGCGAGATGCTGACGGAAAAGGACGAGACGGCGGTTATCGCCGATCGCCACGCGGCGTATTATCTGGCGCTGGTCGAAGAAGCGGCGCCGCAGCTGCACGGGGACCGGCAGCGGGAGTGGATGGATCGCCTCGAAAGGGAACACGACAACCTCCGCGCGGCGATCGACTGGGCGGCGGAGAAGCCCGATCCGGAGACGGCGGTTCGGCTCGGTTTCGCCATGTGGCGGTTCTGGCAGCAGCGAGGCTACGTCACCGAGGCGCGGCGACGGCTCGAAGCGCTCGTGGGCAAGGGCTGGGACCTTTCCGACGAGCTCCATGCGCGTCTGCTCGAGGCGGCCGGCGGCGTTGCCTATTGGCAGGCCGACCACGACGCGGCGGTCCGCTGGTACGCCGAGGCGCTGGCGATCTGGCGGCGGGTCGGCGACAGGAAGGAGATCGCCAACGCGATCTACAATCACAGCTACGGCAAGCTGGTCCCGGTCATTCGCGGCCAACGGAAGATGGGTACCGCCGAACTCGAGGAGGCCCGCAAGGCGTGCGACGAGGCGCTGCTGATGTTCCGCGAATCCGGCGATCGGGTCGGCGAGGGAAACATCACCTGGGCGCTGGGGACGCTGCATCACTTCCACGGCGACTACGAGACGTCGCGCAAATATTTCAGCGATGCGATTGCGCTGTTCTATGAAACCGGACAGCGCACGATGGAGGCGTGGGGGCGTCACATGATAACGCTGCCGCTGGTTCGCCTCGGGCGCCTGGATGAAGCGACCGCGTCGGCGCGCGGTGCGCTGTCCCATTTCGACGAAGTGGGCGACCTTCCGGGCGTTGCGATGGTTCTGCGCTATCTGTCGGGGCTGGCGATTCTTGCCGGCGACAACCGCAAGGCGGGCCTCCTCTACGGTGCTGCCGAGAAGCTCTTGGTCTCCACCGGCGCCGGCCTGACGGCCTATCTGGAAGACGTCTTCCTGGAGGGTGATCCGACCGAGATTCTGTCGAAGCCGGAACTCGAGCGATTGAGCAAGGAAGGCGCGGCGATGCCGCTCGCGAAGATCGTCGCCTATGCGATGAAGGACGGGGAGGACTCCGGTCAGCCAAGCGCCTGAATGAAGGCGCGGTCGGGAATACAAGTCTGAGGCCGCTCCATCGCGGCCTGCACCGCGCCGACGGCGATCCGCGTGCGGAAGCCGATCAGCCCGTCCGCGCCGCCCACGTCGTAACCGGCGGCCTCGAGGCGCAGCTGCATCGCCTGGATTTCGCCATGGGTCAGCGCGCCGATCGGCTGCCATGCGGCGCCGAACGGCACTGTCCGTCCGGCGATCCGATCGGCGAGATGGCCGACATAGAGCGCATAGACGTCGGACTCGTTGTACGCCTTCAGCACATAGAAATTGCCGGTGACGAGGAAAGCCGGGCCAAGCCGCCCGGCCGGCAGCAGAAGGTAGCGTGTTTCGCCGGGACGTCCGGCGACGTCGATGCCAAGGCGGCGCCAGTCGCCGATCGCAAGCCCCTGATGCGGCCCTTCGAGCGTGCAGGCGGCGTCTGCCGGAAGGGATACCTCTTCGCCCCAGGCGAGCGACGAATCCCAACCATGGCGAGCAAGATAATTGGCGATCGAAGCGAGCGCGTCGGGCACCGAGCTCCAGATGTCGCGTCGGCCGTCGCCGTCGTAGTCGACGGCGTAATCGAGAAAC
>CAYOBK010000147.1:0-5630 GCA_964402275.1 uncultured Bauldia sp. | reverse complement strand
CCGCGGCGACCGCCGGCTTGCTCGTTGTCGTGGTCAGGTCGAAATAGAGGCGCCTGATCTCCTCGAGGGCGCCGCTCGGCAATCGATCTGCAACGGCCCTTTGTTTGCGCGTGGTCCGGTCAATTCGTTCGGCGAGAGCCGGCAATCCACCACCACCATGCGTGAAGATGAACTTGATGCTCGGAAACATCGCCATCGTTCCATTGAAGATGAATGCGGTAATGCACCGGACGATGTCGAACATGTACTCTACCGCCGCATCCGGTACCGGTGGGGTCAGTCCGGAAATCGGTCCGGCCACCTGAGGGTGGACAAACAAAACCGCCTTCCTTCGGTCCAGTTCGGCAAACACGTCGCCAAACCTGGCATCGCTTGGCCATTTGTCGCCGAAGCTTGTGGTGGTGCTCGCACCGTCGGCTTTCAACGTATCGAAAGCGTGTTCGATCTCGCGAAGGCTAGCGTCGACGTCAGGCATCGGAAGGCTCGCGAAGAAGCCAAAGCGGCCCGGGTATCTCGCGCGCAACGCGGCACAATACTCGTTGCTGTCCCGGGCGAGCTCCGGCACGATGTCCGGCGGGAAGCTCATCCAATTCGATGGATTGGACAAGATAGCCGTCGATATCCCGTTCCGATCCATCCCGTCGAGCGAGGCATCGGGCGTCCAATCCATTGCGCCTTCGAAGCCCGGGCCGGTCCGGATCGCATGCTCCCGTCTCGCCGCGACATAGCGGGGCGGCAGTACATGGTGGTGTATGTCGATACGATGGGATCCGGGAACCGGTGCATTGCCGGACAAATCACGTACTCCTGTCTCTCGGCGGGAGAATGCGGCGCCGGGGTATCATCAGGGCGAGCGAAGTTCCATCGGGCCAGCCGATCAAGCCTTCCCTCCGGCGCGGAGGTAAGCCTGCCGCTCCTGTTCGACGATCTTCTCGGCGTTGGATCGTCGCCGTTGCCACTCTCGCCGCTGTTCTTCACCCTGCTGCTTGAGTGCGGCACGGCGGCGCAGAAGATCCGCCTCCTCTACGTCGATCGCCTGAAGCTTCTCGTTAATTCTCCGCACTCCGTGTTCGTAGTCGGCGTCGAGCCCGGCAAGGCCAGCTTCCGCCGCCGTGAGCTTTCTTCGATCGGGATGCCGGCGGGCGGCCGTGTTCCGGTCCGCGGCAGGCTGCCGCTCGCCGTCGGGATCGACCTCGGTAATCGTGGGTTGGGCAGGGTCCAAGCTGAACGGCTGCGACGAACCGGCCGGTCGCTTCAACGGCGTGTCGGGATGAGTCAACGCCGCCTCGACAACTTTCGGATCCGTCGCGATGTCGGCCAACCCCTGGGCGAACAGATCGCGGCGCGTGCCCCACGCCCGAAGTGCCGCGGCTCGGCTCGGCGCCGCGACCACATAATCGTGGAAGCCGATCCGGGTCTGGAACACCTTCATTTTCCGGGTCGCGCTCTTCGCCATGCCCCGATCCCTTCCGATCCATTCCAGGATAGCCGAACCCGGCCGGCGCAACGAGTGGGCGGGCGAGCTTGCCCTCGCGCCATGCTTGCGCGATGCCCGTCGGTCCCGCAGGCGTTATCGCTTGCTCCGGTCCCGACCGGTCTTAAGTGGCCACGCGCCGGCTGACGAATCCCGGCGCGACGCCGCCCGACCGCGATCGCGCCCATTCGATCTTGTCCAGCAGTCTTGGAAGGTCGACCGGCTTGGTCTCGAATTCGATACAGCCGGCCTCGAGCGCCCGCTCGCGATCGGACTGGAAGGCGCTAGCCGTCAGCGCAATTATCGGAATGTCGCTGCCGATCTTGTTGGCCTTGATCTGTCGGGTGGCTTCGATGCCGTCCATTTCTCCGAGGAAAATGTCCATCAGCACGACGTCGGGACGGTGCTTGAGCGCCATGGCGACGCCGGCCGGTCCGTCGGACGCGACCAGAACATTGTACCCGCGACGCGACAGACGCCGGCCGAGCATGTCCCGGTTGAGGGGGTTGTCTTCAACAATCAGGATCGTTGTCATCATGATATCGGCGAGGATCACGCCGCCCTGGACTTGGTTGAAATGCCGGCCGGCGGCGCAGCCGTCGGAATGCCATGCTGCTGCAGCAACGACACGAGCGCCTTGCGGTCCATAGTCTTCGATATGGCTCCGTCTGCACCGAGGGCTGCCGACTCCGTGCCCTCGGCGTCGCTGGCGCAAATGATCACCGGGACTGCCGCCCCCGCAGCTTCCTTCAGCGCCTTGACGGGATCGACCTCGCTACCAAACGGCGCCAATACGTCGACAAGGATCAGGGCGGGCGATCGGATGCGCGTCGCGGCCAATCCGGTCTGGATGTCGTTGGCGACGATCGGGTTGATGCCGAGTTCCGACAAGCGGGCCATCGCCTCCGCAGCTTCGGCGGCATAGGGGCTGATGACGAGGACCACCGGCGCATCGTCGCCAAGGAGCTCATAATAGTCGTCGCGACGTGCTCCCCGCCTCCCATCCCAGGACAACCATTGTTCGCTCGGCTTGACGGGCAGATGAATGGAGAATTCCGAGCCGACGCCGAGTTCGCTCTCCACCTCGATACGCCCGCCCATGAGGCGACAAAGCTTCTGACTGAGGGCCAGGCCGAGGCCGGTGCCTCCGTATTTTGCGGAAATCGACGGGTCGGCCTGGCTGAAATTTGCGAACAGCTTCTCCCGCTGCGCCTCGCTCATGCCGATGCCGGTGTCGCGCACCGCAATGACGATTTCCTCCCGACGGCCATGACGAGCGCGCGCCACACGGAGCGTTATCTTGCCGTTGTTGGTGAACTTCGCCGCGTTGCTGAGGAGATTGAGAATGGCCTGGCGGAGTTTGGTCGTGTCGGCGACAACCACGCCGAGGTCGGGCGCGCACTCGACGACGAGTTCATTGGCGTTCTTCGCCACGTTCGAGCGGGACGTCGCCTCGATCTGCCGAACGAAGGCCTGGAGATCGACCTCTTCGGCGAGCAGTTCCATCTTGCCCGCCTCGATCTTCGCCAGGTCGAGCACGTCGTTCACCAACTGAAGCAAATGCTTGCCGGCCAAGCTGATCTTCTCCAGGTCCGAGATCGCTTGCCCGCGTCCCTCGATCTCGGCATCCTCGAGCAGAATCTCGCTGTAGCCGATGACCGTATTGAGCGGCGTCCTCAGCTCGTGACTCATCCTCGCCAGGAAGTCGGATTTGGCGCGATTCGCCCGCTCCGCTTCTTCCTTGGCGGAGAGCAACTGGTTCATCGTCGCGTAGTGGCGGTCGATCTCGCGCATCAGCTCGGACTGGGAATCGACCACCTTCGCGTAGTGGTTCGCCATCATGAACACGTACAGAGACGCGCACACGATCGACGCCGCTGCGGGCGCCACCAGCTCGGACAGCGATATGTGCTGCGGAAAGCCGAGCGTCAGGTAGATCGCGTAGAATGTGAGCAGGCTCGCTCCCACCAGCCCGAAGGCGGCAAGACGCGTCAATCGCGTCGGGCCGAGATAGAAGAAGGCAAGGAGCGGGACGGTCAGGAGCCACATCAGGAACGGCGAGCTGATGCCACCGTAGTGATAGGACCCCCACATGATCGCGAAGGTCAGGTTGGCGATCGACAAGAAAGCAAGCGGCACGTAGCGGCCGGGAAATCGTTTCAGCGCGAACGGAAAGCACCAGAAGGCCGCGATCGACACGGCCAGGACGACGATGTGATAGCCGCCGCCTCCTTCGGTTAGGGCGAGGAAAGCGACGAGCGACAGCCCGAGCAACGGCCCGATCAGGTGGCTGATCAGGAACATTCGGACGCGCGGCACCAGGCGCGAGTCCGTCCTGATCTTCGCCGGCAGGAACCAGTCGAGCAGCGCGCTGAAGCGGGATGAGTTGCGGCCGTTGTTCACGGAACTGATCTTCCTTATGCAGCGGCCGAGCCGCCGCCGGCATTCTTCTTGTAGTCAAGAAGCATCTGCCGGATCACCGGAGCCGGGTACGGCTTGCCGAAGTAGAATCCTTGCGCCTGCTGGCACCCCTCCTCCGTCAGGATGCTCGCTTGCCGCTCCGATTCCACGCCTTCGGCCAGCGTGGCCAGACCAAGGCCCCGTGCGACGCCAAGCATTGCCCGAACGAGCGTAACGGCGCCCTCGGTCGAACCCAGACGGCCGATGAAGGCGCGGTCGATCTTGATCTTGTTGAACGGATAGCGAAGCAGATAAGACAACGCAGACGATCCCGCACCGAAGTCGTCGAGACTGAGGCTGATCCCCATGTCGCGGATGCGCCTGAGATCGTCCAGAACCTTCGACGCGCCGGACAGCGGCACCCGCTCGGTCACCTCGATCTCGAGACGGGCCGACTCGAATCCGGTGTGCCCGATGACATCCTGGACCATTTCGATGAATCCGGGATCCTCGAAGTTCAGGGATGACAGATTCACCGTAAGGCCAACCGATGCCGGCCAACTCATGGCGTCGGCACAGGCCTGGCGAAGCACCCACTCGCCGACCGGCATGATCAAGCCGGAGTCCTCGGCGGTCGAAATGAACTTGTCGGGTGTCATCAGGCCCTTCTCCGGATGCCGCCAGCGGAGCAAAGCCTCGCAACTAACCGTCTCGCCGGTAGCCAGATCGACTATCGGCTGGTAGTGCAGCTCGAATTGGCCGCCAGCCAGCGCTTCCTTGAGTTCGCGGATCAGCGCCTTGCGCTGATCCTTGCCGTTGATCAGCTCCGGCGAGAACATTTTGCACCTGTTCCGGCTGTCAGTCTTGGCCTGATAGAGCGCGATGTCGGCCGCCTTGAGCAGCGCCGTCGGGTTGTCGCCGTCGCGGGGGAAGACACTTATGCCGACGCTTGCCCCGACCTGCAGGACAGATGCGCCGATGGTGACGGCTTCCTGAATCGTGGCCGCGAGTTCAATGGCGATGTCGATCGCTGTCGAAAGCCGATCCGGGCTGATCCGCGTGATCACCGCGAACTCGTCACCGCCGAGCCTTCCCGCCAGGGCGGAGTCCGGGATAACCGCCCGGATGCGTTCCGCAACCCTGCACAGCAGGGTGTCGCCGACAGGATGGCCATAGGTGTCGTTCACGGCCTTGAACCCGTCCAAATCGAGACAGAGGACTGCCACGAAGTCACCGGATCTCTTCGCGCGCTCGATCTCCGCTTCCAGCTCGTCGCTGAACCGGCTTCGGTTCAGGAGATCGGTCAGCGAATCATGATCTGCGAGATGACGCAGAAGGCGCTCGGAGCGCTTCCGTTCTTCGACTTCCTCCGCAAGGCGCTTGTTCACCGCGGCAAGCGCCGACGTGCGTTCGGCAACGCGCTGCTCAAGGCTGAGGTTCGCCATGCGCAGATCCTCTTCGGCCCGGCGGCGGTCGAGCTGCGCTTCGATCCGCGCCAGCGCAACCACGAAATCGATCGGCTTGGTCAGATAATCATTGGCACCAAGATTGATCGCGTCGGCGATGTCGCTGCTGTCGCTGCGCGCGGTGACCATGATCACGGGCAGCCGAGATGTTTCGGCGTGCGCCCGGAGTTCGCGCAAGACATCGAGGCCGGAGACGTCGGGCATCATTACGTCCAACAGAACCAGGTCGAATTCTCTGCTGCCCGCCTGCGCGATCGCTTCCCGCCCGTCACTGCAACCGACGGCGTCGA
>CAYOBK010000146.1:0-4697 GCA_964402275.1 uncultured Bauldia sp. | reverse complement strand
CGATCGCTCCCGCGAGGCCGGCCATTTCCGGCAGACGGCTGTCGGCGTTAAAAAACAGGCCCCAATTGAACGGTGTCGACACGCGGCCTTCCGCGACCAGGCGATCGAACCAGACCACCTGCTTGTCATTCACGCGCCGCTGGCTCTCCGGCACATCGCGCGGAATAACGCCCTTATTGAACTGATCAAATGGATCGGATGCGGGTATGGTCATCGAGAACGTGGTGCCGATCAAATCCGGATCGGCCATGACGCGATTCTGGAACTGATGAAAGCGGTCGACGACTATATTCCGACGCCGGAACGGCCTGTTGATCAGCCGTTCCTGCTCGCCATCGAAGACGTCTTCTCGATTTCCGGCCGCGGCACGGTCGTCACCGGCCGCATCGAGCGCGGAATCGTCAAAGTCGGCGACGAGGTCGAGATCGTGGGAATTCGCGACACCCAAAAGACCACGGTGACCGGGGTGGAGATGTTCCGCAAACTTCTCGACCAGGGTCAGGCAGGCGACAATGTCGGCGCGCTCCTTCGCGGTATCGACCGCGAGCAGGTCGAGCGCGGGCAGGTGCTGTGCAAGCCGGGCTCGGTTACGCCGCATACCAACTTCAAGGCGGAGGCATACATCCTCACCAAGGAGGGGGGCGGCCGCCACACGCCGTTCTTCACCAACTATCGGCCGCAATTCTACTTCCGTACGACCGACGTGACCGGTATCGTTCACCTCCCGGAAGGAACCGAGATGGTGATGCCGGGAGACAACGTAACCATGACGATCGAGTTGATCGTGCCGATCGCGATGGAGGAGCGCCTGCGCTTCGCCATCCGCGAGGGCGGCCGGACGGTCGGTTCCGGTGTGGTGACCGAGATCATCAAGTAGCTACAGAACACGGGCAACGGACGACAGACCAGGAGGAGTGGGATCGAGACGTAGGAGCAAGAAAGCGACATTCGCCGTCGCCCTCCGTCCTCTGTCCGCCGAAGAAGCATGAACGGTCAAAATATCCGCATCCGGCTAAAGGCCTTCGACCATCGCGTGCTCGATTCGTCGACGCGCGAGATCGTGGCCACGGCAAAACGGACCGGCGCCCGGGTGCGCGGACCGATTCCATTGCCGACACGGATCGAACGGTTCACGGTCAACCGGTCGCCGCACATCGACAAGAAGAGCCGCGAGCAGTTCGAGATGCGAACGCACAAGCGCCTGCTGGATATTGTCGATCCGACGCCGCAAACGGTCGATGCGCTGATGAAGCTCGACCTGGCTGCCGGCGTCGACGTCGAAATCAAGCTCTGAGGCGGGAACCCAGACAGCCATGCGCGCAGGCGTCATCACTCAGAAGCTGGGAATGACTCGGATCTACACCGAGGCCGGCGAACACGTGCCGGTCACGGTGCTGAAGCTCGACAAGTGTCAGGTGGTCGCGCAGCGCACCGAAGAGAAGAACGGCTATACCGCGTTGCAACTCGGGGTCGGGCTCGCCAAAGTGAAGCGGACCGGCAAGGCGATGCGCGGCCATTTCGCGCGGGCGCAGGTGGAACCCAAGCGGCACATGGCCGAGTTCCGCGTCAGCCCCGACAATCTCATCGAGGTCGGGGCGGAGCTGACGGCCGATCATTTCATTGTCGGCCAGTTTGTCGACGTCACCGGAACGTCGATCGGCAAGGGTTTCGCCGGGTCGATGAAGCGGCACAATTTCGGCGGCGGCCGGGCAACGCACGGCGCTTCGGTCACCCACCGCGCCCACGGCTCGACCGGCCAACGGCAGGATCCGGGCAAGGTCTTCAAGGGCAAGAAGATGGCCGGCCACCTTGGCGACGAGCGCGTGACCACCCAGAATCTGAAGGTCGTCAGGACCGACGTCGATCGCGGCTTGATCATGGTCGCGGGCGCCGTGCCCGGCGCCTCGGGCGGCTGGATCCTGGTGCGCGACGCCGCCAAGCGGGCCTTGCCGGACGGCGTGCCCGTCCCTGGCGCTTTCCGGGCCGGGGCTACGAAAGCGGACAAGGGTGCCAAGGGCGCCGGCGCTGCGACAGACCGGGCGGCGCGCGCAAATGAGGATACCGCCTCCGGCGGGGCGCCGGCGACGGAAAGCGGCGAGGATAAATCGTGATGGACGTTCAGGTGACGACGCTGGACGGCAAATCCGCCGGTTCGATTTCGCTGGCCGACGAGATTTTCGGCCTCGAGCCGCGAACCGACATCCTTGCCCGGACGGTCCGATGGCAGTTGGCAAAGCGCCAGGCCGGAACGCACAAGAGCAAGATGCGCGGCGAGGTCGATCGGACCACGGCCAAAATGTACAAGCAGAAGGGGACGGGCCGGGCGCGGCACGGTGCCAGGAGCGCACCGCAGTTCCGCGGAGGCGGCAAGGCCTTCGGACCGGTCGTCCGCAGCCACGCGCACGACCTGCCGAAAAAGGTCCGGACCCTGGCGCTTCGGCACGCGCTCTCCGCCAAGGCCCGCGCCGCGGCGATCATCGTCATCGATGCGCTGTCGGTGAAGAAGGCCAAGACCAAGGCATTGCGCGAGCAATTCGCAAAGCTCGGGATCGCGAATGCGCTCCTGATCGACGGCGAGACGATCGAGGACAGCTTCCGGCTGGCGGCGCGCAACATCGCGAACATCGACGTGCTGCCGGTTCGTGGCATCAACGTCTATGACGTGCTGCGCCGGCAGACACTGGTGCTGACCCGCAACGCGGTAGCGGCGCTCGAGGAGCGGCTGAAATGACCAAGCTCGGCCACTACGACATTATCCGCAGCCCGGTGATCACCGAGAAGGCGACGACCGCTTCCGAGCAGGACAAGGTGGTGTTCATCGTCGACAAGTCGGCGACCAAGCCTGAGATCAAGCGGGCGGTCGAGGATCTCTTCGAGGTCAAGGTCAAGGCCGTCAACACCTTGAATCGCAAGGGAAAAAACAAGCGGTTCCGGGGGATTGCCGGCCGCCAGTCGGACACCAAGCGCGCGATCGTGACACTGGCCGAAGGCCAGTCGATCGACGTGACGACCGGATTGTAGGACAGGCAACATGGCGCTGAAGACCTATAACCCGACGACCCCGAGCCAGCGCCAGCTGGTGACGGTGTCGCGCGCCGGTCTCCACAAGGGCAAGCCCGTCAAGGCGCTGACCGTCGGCCTCACCGGTTCGGGCGGCCGCAACAATCTCGGGCGGATGACGGCGCGGCGCCGCGGCGGCGGACACAAGCGCACCTACCGGATCGTCGACTTCAAGCGGAGCAAATTGGATGTCGAGGCGGTCGTCGAGCGCCTCGAATACGATCCGAACCGCTCCGCCTTCATTGCCCTTATTCGCTACGAGGACGGCGAGCAGGCCTACATCCTGGCGCCGCAGCGCGTCGGACCGGGCGACCGGATCGTTGCCGCCGAGCGCGCCGATGTCAGGCCCGGCAACGCCATGCCGTTGATCGCGATGCCGGTCGGCACAATCGTGCACAACGTCGAAATGAAGCCGGGGAAGGGCGGCCAGATCGCGCGCGCGGCCGGCGCCTATGCGCAATATGTCGGGCGCGACCAGGGCTACGCGATCCTGAAGCTCAATTCGGGTGAGCAGCGCCGCGTCCATCAGAACTGTATGGCGACCGTCGGGGCCGTCTCCAATCCGGACCACTCCAACATCAATATCGGCAAGGCAGGTCGAAACCGCTGGCTCGGCTGGCGCCCGAGCGTTCGAGGCGTGGCGATGAACCCGATCGATCATCCGCAGGGCGGCGGCGAGGGCCGGACGTCCGGCGGCCGCCATCCGGTGACGCCGTGGGGCAAGCCGACCAAGGGCAAGCGTACCCGCCGCAACAAGCAGACAGACAAGTATATCGCGCGCAGCCGGCATGCGCGGAAGAAGGGCAAATAGGGAACTGGTTCGTGGCTCGCTCGGTTTGGAAAGGCCCATTCGTCGACGGTTACCTCCTTCGCAAGGCGGAGAAATCGCGCGAGTCGGGCCGTAACGAAGTGATCAAGATCTGGAGCCGGCGGTCGACGATCCTGCCGCAATTCGTCGGGCTGACCTTCGGCGTCCACAACGGCACCAAGCACATTCCGGTGCTCGTGTCGGAGGACATGGTCGGCCACAAGTTCGGTGAATTTGCGCCGACCCGGACCTTTCACGGCCATTCGGCGGACAAGAAGGCGAAGAGGACGCCGTAACGATGAGCAAGCCGAAACGTGAGCGCGCACTGAGCGATACCGAAGCATCGGCGATGCTGCGTCTCGCGCGCGTGTCGCCGCAAAAACTCAATCTCGTGGCGGCGTCCATTCGCGGCAAGAAGGTCAGCGAAGCGCTTGCCGACCTTTCGTTCAGCCGCAAGCGCATCGCCGGCCAGGTCAAGAAGCTGCTTGAGTCTGCGGTGGCAAATGCTGAGAATAATCATGGACTTGACGTGGACTCGCTGGTCGTCGCCAAGGCGCATGTCGGCAAGGCGATGGTGATGAAACGCTGGACTGCTCGCGCGCGCGGCCGGAGCAGCCGCATCAACAAGCCGTTTTCAAACCTGACGATCGTCGTCCGTGAAGTCGAGGAGTCCGCCTGATGGGTCAGAAGGTCAATCCGATCGGTCTTCGGCTCGGCATCAACCGCACCTGGGATTCGCGCTGGTTCGCCAACAAGGGCGAATACGGCAGGCTGCTGCTGGAGGACATGAAGGTCCGCGAGACGTTGATGCGCGATCTCAAACAGGCGG
>CAYOBK010000145.1:0-5402 GCA_964402275.1 uncultured Bauldia sp. | reverse complement strand
GTTCGTGGTAGTCGGCGAGCACGTCGGCGTTAGTGCGCAGCACCCTGAGCGGCTCCAGGATCAGGTCGCCGAAGTCGGCGGCGTTGAGCGTCTTCAGCCGCTCCTGGTAGGCATGGTAGAGCGCCCTGCCGCGCCCGTCGGCGAAGCCGCGGCCGTCGATCTCCGGCACGTCGGCGGGCGCCAGGCCGCGGTTCTTCCAATGATCGATGAGCCCGGCGAGCTGGCGCGCCGGCCAGCGCTTCTCGTCGATGTTCGCCGCACGGATGATGTGCTTCATCAGGCGGATCTGGTCGTCGGTGTCGAGGATGGTGAAGTCGGCCTTGAGCCCCGCAAGTTCCGCGTGCCGCCGCAAGATCTTGGCGCCGATCGAATGGAACGTGCCCAGCCACTGCATGCCCTCGACGGTGCCGCCGATCAATTTGCCGACGCGCAGCTTCATCTCGCGCGCGGCCTTGTTGGTGAAGGTCACCGCGAGAATCTCCCATGGCCGCGCCTTGCCGGTGGCGAGGAGATGGGCGATGCGGGTGGTGAGGACGCGGGTTTTGCCGGTGCCGGCCCCGGCGAGGACGAGCACCGGGCCTTCGGTCGCCTCGACCGCCGCGCGCTGCTCCGGGTTGAGGCCGTCGAGATAGGCGCCGCCGCGCGCCCCCAGCGCCCGCGCCGCGATCGCGCCGGTCTGCGGCGGCCCCGCCTCGTCGGCCTGGCCGACCGGCAGCGCCGCTCCGTCATTGCTGGCGGTCATCTCTGGCCTCGGGCTGTCCGATTCTTCGGAATGAGAACACTATAGCAACAAATGGGATCGCGCGAGGGCGGAGAGAAGGCCGATTCCGGCCCGATTGGCAGGTTTCGCACACGGAATGCGGCGTTGTCCCACGGCGCTTGGCGATATTCCCTGTAAGTCGATGCCGGGTCACGC
The DNA here is from genome assembly GCA_964402275.1 of uncultured Bauldia sp. Lineage (GTDB taxonomy): Bacteria > Pseudomonadota > Alphaproteobacteria > Rhizobiales > Kaistiaceae > JADLGL01. Next base: position 4,486 of record CAYOBK010000145.1, on the reverse strand, counting down.
TATGTCCCGGCGAGGGACCTGGGCTGCGGCTGGGGGCGGCAGAGGCCAAGGAGGCCGGAGCTGGGCAGGCTCTATCTGATTTTGGGCGGCCTGATCGTCGGCGTGCTGCTGGCGGCGCTGGTCGCACCCTACCTCATCGACTGGAATTCGTTCCGGCCGAATCTCGAACGCTACGCCGCCGATCTGCTCGGCCAACCGGTCCGCATCGCCGGCAATGTCGAGGTGAGGATGCTGCCGGCGCCGTCGCTCACCGTCGAGAATGTCGAGGTCGGCGACACCGAAGGTTTGCCGATGGCGACGCTCGACCGGTTCACCGTGCGCGTCGAGCTGCTGCCGCTCCTCGCCGGCGAGTTCCGCGTGCGGGAAATGACCCTCGACCGGCCGCTGGTCAACGTGTCCATCGACGATGCCGGCCGCCTGGACTGGCTGATGCGACAAAGCCGGGAGGGGCCGCTCGATCCGGACGACGTCTCTTTCGAGCGCATCGTGATCAATGACGGCCGCCTCCATTTCGTCGATGCCCGGACGGGAGGCGAGTTCGTCTTCGACGAGATCGGCACGGATATTTTCGAGGGCGCTTCGCTCGCCGGCCCGTGGCGGATTCGCGGCAGCATGATCTGCCGTGCGGAGACGTTCTGCGAGGACGGAGTTCGAACCTCATTCAGCATCGCGACCGGCCGGGTCGCCGCCGACGGCACGGTGCGGGTGACCGCCGACGTCACGCCGCAGGCGGCGGGTCTCTCCGGAACAACGGTGCGAGCCGAAGGAATGGTGGTCCCGGACGGCGACCTCCTCGCCTATGGCGGCAGCTTCCGAATGCAGCGCCCGGGCGCGACGCAGAACGTCGATCCGACCGCCGGCTGGTCGGTGGCCGGCGATTTCCGGCTCGAGCCGCGGCTACTGACGATCGAGGCGATGTCATTGGAGTCGGCCGACGGGCGGCTGGCGTTCACCGGGAGCGGAACGCTTCGCCTCGGCGACAGCGCCGCCTTCGACGCGACGCTGACCTCGCGCCAGATCGACCTCGACCAGCGGTATGGCGCCGGCGGCGTGGTTGCCGCAGACGATGCCGGCGCGGAGGTGTGGCGTCAGCTCGGCGCGCTCGCGCTACCGCGTATCCCCGGCCGCATCTCGCTGACAGTCCCGTCGGTGATCGTTTCGGGATCGCTGCTGCGCGATATCGCGGTGGAGGTCGTCGCCGGTGAGGAATGGCAGGTCGAGAGCCTTACCGCGCAACTGCCCGGCGGAAAAGTGGTCAGCCTCACGGGCGCGCTCGTGCCGGGCGGCGTGCCTTCATTCGCGGGGCAGTTGGCGCTGGAGATCGAGGAGCCGTCGGTATTCGCGACCTGGTGGCATGGCCGCGACATGTCGGAGCATGGTATTCAACCGATCGCCGTGGACCTTTCCGTCGAAATCGGCCCCGGGCGTTACGGGCTGCAGAATATCGCGCTTCGGACTGGCCAATCGGTTCTGACCGGCGGCATCATCTGGACCGCGTCCGACGATCCCGACGGCCCCGCTCAGGCCGACCTGACCTTCACGACCCGTTCGTTCGACGTCGATCAGCTGCGGACGCTGGCCATTCTGCTCACGGGGCCGGATTACGCGCTCGCCGAGGCCGCGACCGGCTATGCGATCAAGTTCGATGCCGACGAGCTGCGGGCGGGAAACGTGACGATCACCGGCGTCGCGTTCGACGGATTCGCGACGTCTGAAGGAATCACCGTCAACGACTTCACCATCGGCGACGCCGACGGCGCGCGGGTCTCGTTGACCGGGACGATCGCGCACCGGCCCGAAGACACGCCGGGCGGCGATCTGACGGTGACCATCGACGCGGCGCGGCTCGACGGCCTGGTTGCGCTGGCGGAGCGCCTGGCGCCGGACAACGGGTTTGTCGGCTGGTTCGCCGAGCGGGCGCCGTTCCTCGCGCCGCTGAATCTGCGCGTTGCCGCAACGGGACCGGGCGAGAACGACCTGGCGTACCGGTTCGAGGCGACCGGAACCGCGGCGGATACGGCGCTCCGCGCCGAGATCGATCTGCAGCGCGGCGTGGCCGACTGGGCCGTCGGCGAGGCGAATATCGTGATCGACATCGATGCGGCGGACGGTGCGCGACTCGTCCGTCAGCTTGGATTGGCCGACCCCGGTGCGGCCGCCACTTCCGGCCCCGCGACGATCGACTTCAGCGCCACCGGCGTCCCGGCGGGCGGGCTGACCACGCATCTCCAGGCGACGCTCGCCGGCGTGCTGTTCGCCAGCGACGGGCGGATCGTCACCGACGGGATCAATGCGCCGCGTTTCGACGGCCCGGTCAGCGTCACCGGCGATATCGCTCCGCTGGCGCTGCTGCTCGGCTACGGTTTCCCGACGGCGACGGAGTCGGTGCCGGTGGTGCTGGAGGCCGAGGTCAACACCATCGGCCGCGAATTCGGCGCGCGGATTGCGACGAGCTCGGTCGCCGGCCGCTCGATCGTCGGCGACGTCCGGCTTGACGAGACCGCCGGGGGCTGGCGGCTCGGCGGCGATCTCGGCATCGATGCGGTCGACCTCGCGTGGCTGACGGCGTGGGTTCTCGGCGAGGCTCCGGTGCCGGACCCCGGCAACGCCGAACGGCCGTGGCCGGAGGCGGCGCTCGGCGGTCCGGTGCTGCCTGTGCCCGCCGTCGACCTCGAGCTGGCCATTGCCCGGCTGACGGTCGGCGAGAGACTGACGATCATCAATGCCGATGTCGGTTTCGACCTCGCCGACGACGGCGGCCGCATCGCGCTCCGCGGGTCCTTGTCCACCGGGATCGTGCAATCCAACATCAACTTCACCTTCCAGGACGGCCAATTCGCGCTGGACGGGGATCTTTTCCTTACCGAGATACCGCTGGAAACGCTGGTCTGGCAGGGCGGGCAGGGGCCCGTCGCCACCGGGATCGTGAGGATCAGTGCCGATTTCCAGTCGCTCGGCCGGTCGATGGGCGGGCTGGTCGCGGGCCTCAGCGGCACCGGCGCGGTCGAGATCACCGAAGGCGCCTTCAACTACTTCGCCGCCGACGCGTTCGACCGCGTCGTCGACCTCGTCGATCAGGACGGCGCGCTGACCGGGGAGAGCCTCCGCGACGCGTTCACCGCTTTCCTTGATGCCGGTACGATCGACATCGGCGATCATCCGATTGCCTTCACGATCGCCGGCGGCGTCGTTGCACCGGAGGTTATACGGGTCGAGGGCGGCGGAATGCGGGTGGCAGGCGAGGGGACGATCGATCTCAATCGCCTGGCGCTCGTCAGCAGCTGGCAACTCACCGGCGCCGGCGAGTTCGACGATGGACCGCCGCCACAGGCGCAGATCAGCTTCGACGGGCCGATCGAAGCGCCGCTGCGACAGGTCAATGTCGCGCCGCTCGCGGCCTATCTCAGCCTCAGGCAACTTCGCGAAACCGATCGCCTCGAGGCCGAGGTTCTGGAGCGCGAGCGCTTCCTGCGGATCATAGCGCGGATGGAGGCGGACCGCGCCGCCGAAGAAGCCGCGGCGGCGGCCGAGGCGGCGCCGGAGCCCGCGGTCGGGCCGCCGCCGGCATCACCGGACGGCGCGGGCGCTGGCGACGCCGCGGCGGCATCGCCGCCTTAGCCGGACAGCGCGGACGAGCCTCGCTTCTTTCGGTACCAGTCCAGAGCGTAGATCCTGATCGACGAGGAGAGGTTGCCGCCGGGCCGCCGGGCATGATCGATCTCGGCCAACAATTCCGACACACGCAGCCCGCGCTCCGCAGCGATGTCGCGGACGGCCTGCCAGAACGGACCCTCGACCGAGATGCTGGTGCGGTGGCCGTCAATGGTGACAGACCGCTTCACGACGGGCTCGGGTGACACTCTGTCCGGGCTAAGTTTCGTCACTAATCATCTTCGCCGGATCGACGAGAGCGTCGAACTCGTCGCCCGTGACGCGGCCGCCGGCGATGGCCGCCTCGCGGAGCGTCATGCCATTGGCGTGCGCGGCTTGGGCGATTTCGGCCGCGGCGTCGTAGCCGATCTTCGGGACGAGGGCCGTCACCAGCATCAGCGAGCTCTCAAGATGAGTCGCGATCACGGCATTGTCGGGCTCGAGGCCGGCAATTGCGTTGTCGGCGAAGGATCGCCCCGCGGCGGCGAGGAGCTCGACGGATTGCAGTAGATTGTAGCCGATCATCGGGGCGTAGGTGTTGAGTTCGAGGTGACCCTGGCTGCCGGCGAAGGCGATGGCGGCGTTGTTGCCGAAGACCTGCACGCACACCTGTGTGACCGCCTCGCATTGGGTCGGGTTGACCTTGCCCGGCATGATCGACGAGCCGGGTTCGTTCGCCGGCAAGCGCAGCTCACCGAGACCGGCGCGCGGGCCCGAGGCGAGCAGGCGGACGTCGTTGGCGATCTTCATGAGCGAGACCGCAACGGTGTTGAGCGCGCCTGAGCACTCCACCATTGTGTCGTGAGAGCCGAGCGCCTCGAAAAAGTTCGACGCC
>CAYOBK010000144.1:0-4706 GCA_964402275.1 uncultured Bauldia sp. | reverse complement strand
CGGCGGACGCCTTCCTGGCGGAGCTGATCGGGCGCGACGACGTGATCCCGCTCTCCCTCCACGTCGACTATTGGAACTATCTCGGGTGGACCGACACCTTCGCGCAGGCGGCGCACTCGGAACGCCAGCAGCGCTACTCCTTGGCGCGCGGCGATCGTCAGGTCTACACGCCGCAAATGGTGGTCGGCGGCATGTGGCACGTCATCGGCTCCGACCGGAATGCGGTCAATGAGATGGTCAACGCTGCCAAGACGCTGCCCAGCGTCGAGCTGACGGTCGTCTGGGCCGACGGCGGACTGCAGTTGGAGGTTGGCGATGCGGTCGCCGGCGCCCCCGATCACGGCACCTTGTGGATGATCATGTTCAACGAGGCGGAGACGGTCGAGATCGGCCGCGGCGAGAATGCCGGCCGGACGATCACCTACCACAACGTCGTCGTCGAGATGCATCGCCTCGCGATGTGGCGCGGCGAATCGATGGCGATCGAATTGCCGATTGCGGAATTGTCCGAGGTCGGTGCCGACGGCTGCGTCGTCATACTCCAGCAGGATCTCCCCGGCGGCAATCCCGGCCAGATCATCGGCGCGGCGTCGTACCGCCGACCCTAGCCGAGACTCGCTTCGAGCAGTTTGGCAACGCGCCGCGCGAAGTCGGCGCGGTCGCTCGGCGCTTCTCCTTCGAGGATGCAGGCCTGGCCGAACAGCACGAACGCGGCGTCGTCGATCGCCTCTCCGCCGGCGGGCGCCTTCCGGGCGAGCAACTTGATCAGTTCGTGCCGCGGATTGATCTCGAGCACCGGCGCCTGCTTGCTGGCGGCGCCCGGCTGCTGCGCCAGGATCTTTTCGAGCTGCCTGTCGATCCCGCGATCGGGCGCAACCAGGCAGACCGGACTGTCGGTGAGCCGGTCCGATGTCCTGACGTCGCTGACGCGGTCGCCGAGCGCCTGCTTCAGCCTGGCCGCCAGCGTCGCAACCGCGGCCTTGCTCTCCGGCGCGTCGTCCTCGACGGACTCGTCTTCCAGCGGAATCGCCGAAAGATCCGCCGCGCCCTGCGTCACCGACTGAAACGGCTTGCCTTCGAATCCGAGCGCGGTGCGCACCCAGAAGGCGTCGACCGCATCGGCTAGGACGAGAACCTCGACCCCGCGTCGCCGGAAGCCTTCCAGGTGCGGACTGGAAGCGATCGCTTCGCGCGAGCCGCCGAGGGCGTAGTAGATCGCGGTTTGATTCGGCTTCAGGTCGGCAACATAATCGGCGAGGCTTCGCCAGGCGTCGCCGTTTGAGCTGGTGCGGAATCGCGCGATCGCGAACAGCGCGTCGCGTCGTTCGGGGTCCTCATAAAGCCCCTCCTTGATCACCGGCCCGAAGGCCTCCCAGACCTTGCGGAATGCCGCTTCGTCGTCCCTGGCGAGGCGATCCAGTTCGGCAAGGAGGCGCGTGGTGATGCCCTTTCCGATCCGCGCCAGCATCGGGTTCTTCTGCAGCATCTCGCGCGAGAGATTGAGCGGCAGATCCTCCGAATCGACAACGCCCCGAACAAAACGCAGCCAGGCCGGCAAGAGCTCGAAATCGTCGGTAATGAAGACGCGGCGGACATAGAGCTTCACCCGCCCCTTCCGCTCGGGTTCGAACAGGCCGAAGGGCTGCGACGACGGCACGAACAGGAGCGCCGAATATTCCTGTCGTCCCTCGGCTCGGTAATGCAGCGTCAGCGCCGGATCGTCGAACTGCCCCGACACATGGTGGTAGAACTCGGCATAGGCATTTTCGTCGATCTCGGCCTTCGGCTTCCGCCAGAGCGCGCTGCCGTCCGCCAGCGTCTTGACCGTATCCGTGCCGACCGAGAGCCGGATCGGCACCGGCACGTGCGCCGAGTGCGCTGCAACGACGCGTTCGATAGTCGGAGCATCGGCGAATTCCCGGGCGTCCTTGGCAAGGTGGAGGACGACGCGCGTTCCACGCGCCGGCGCCTCGTCCGGCGCCGCCGGCTCGATCGAAAACGTGCCCTTGCCGTCGGAACGCCAGCGCCAGGCCATGTCGCTTCCGACCGGCCGCGACAGCACCTCGACGATGTCGGCGACCATGAAGGCCGAGTAGAACCCGACGCCGAACTGGCCGATCAGCCCGGCGCCCTCCTTCGGGGCCGTCTCGAGAAATGCGCGGGTGCCCGAGCGTGCGATCGTCCCGAGATTCCGGGCCAGCGCCTCGGCGTCCATGCCGATGCCGTTGTCCTCGACCGAGAGCCGGCCGCCCGCCTTGTACGGCGTGATGGTGATTCTGAATTCGGCGTCGCCGGCGAGACGCTCCGGTTTGTCGAGCGACTCCATTCTGAGTCGCTCGCAGGCATCGGCGGCGTTGGAGATCAGTTCGCGGAGGAAGATTTCGCGGTCGGAATAGACCGAGTGCACCATCAAATGGAGGAGCTGCGCCACCTCCGCCGTGAACGGCTGATTCGCAACTGATTCGGTTTTACTTTCGCCGCCGCTCATCCCGCGCCTGCTTGATTGGCGTATTGACGGCGGCAGATATTGCCAGCCCGCGGCGCGCTTTCAAGGCTCAGAAAGCTTTGCCGGGCCAAGAAAAAGGCCGGCAAATCCGGCCAAGCTAATTTTGGGAGATCGGACTCGAATTGCCAGTGGTCCGGTCCGACAGGACCCCGGGGGGCTGGGGGGCTGAGAAAACCGAAGCTCCGCCGAACCGGACCGTCTGAGGCAACATTCCCGATATTGGACATTCATGATGGCCGTGCAAGGGCTGAAAGGGGGCGAAACTAAGGAATTGTGAATAGCCCACAATAGTTCGGATTCGGCGATGCTTGCCTTGACAATGAAACAGAGCAATCATGCCAACGGGATAACTTCGGCAAAGGCGCGATGAGCGAGGGCGCAGACGAAGAACGCTTCGGCGGCCACCGCCCGAAAGGGCTGTGGACCGCCGGCAAAACATCACCGCCAGCCGAAACGCGATTCGACCGGCGCGAGATCATGGCGATTCTCCGGGTGTATGGGCGCAAGGTCGCCGCCGGCGAGTGGCGCGACTACGCGATCGACCATCGCCGCGGCGAGGCCGTCTTCTCGATCTTCCGCCGGACGTCCGAGATGCCGCTTTACCGCATCGTCAAGCAGCCCCAATCGGCGCGCCGCCTGGGCCCTTACTGTGTTCTCGCCGCGGGCGGGCTGATTCTGAAACGCGGCCACGATCTTCACCAGGTGCTCTTCGCGCTCGACCGCGGCCCGCGGCTGATCGAGGCCTAGCAATCGGGCGATTTCTTTTACGGCCTTCCAAAAGGAAAAGGCGCGGCCGAGGCCGCGCCTTTCGATATTGGCGCCGATGCTGTGCCGCTAGTCGCGATTGCCGAAGAGGCGGAGCAGCATCAGGAACAGGTTGATGAAATCGAGGTAGAGCGCGACCGCGCCCATGATCGCCTTTCGGCCGGCTACCGTGCCGTCGTCGTTGGCGAGGTACATCTCCTTGATCTTCTGCGTATCGTAGGCGGTGAGGCCGGTGAAGATCAGGACGCCGATGATCGAGATGACGAACTCCAGCGCCGAGGAGGCCAGAAACAGATTGACGACCATCGCGATGATCAGGCCGATCAGCCCCATGAACAGGAACGAGCCGACGCCGGTGAGATCGCGCTTGGTGGTGTAGCCCCACAGGCTCATCGCGCCGAAGGTCGCCGCGGTGATGAAGAAGACCTGGGCGATGCTGCCGAGGTCGTAGGCGATGAAGATCGACGACAGCGAGAGGCCGAGGAGTCCGGCGAAGACCCAGAAGGTGGTTTGCGCCGCCGCGACGCTCATCTTGTGGACGCGGAAGGAGAGGAAGAACACCAAGGCCAGCGGCGCCAGGAACACCACCCACATCAGCGGGCTGGTGTAGAGGGTCACGCCGAGACTGGTCAGGAACCGGTCGCCGATCATCGCCGACGCCGCCGCCGAGGGATCGGTCGTGGTTGTCAGCATGAACGTGCCGATCGCCGCCAGGCCGGTCACCGCCAGCCCGATCACCATGTAGTTGTAGACGCGGAGCATGTGGGCCCGAAGGCCCTCATCGATTACTCCGGCGGCAACCGTCGCCGCGCCGCGATAGCGCTCGGACGGGTTCTGATAGTCAGCCATCGAGGTCGAATCCCCAATCGATTGAAACCCGCAGAATCACGCGATCCCGCCTTTGGCGTGAATATGGTGGTATCTTCGCGGTCAAGCAAGGCCCGCCGACCCGCCGGCGTCCGGTATTGGATTGCCTAAATCCCTGGCATATCTATGCTTAACAGCTATTCACCGCCTGTCACCCTGTTACCGCCTCTTTACAGACCGGCTCTGACGCCCTGATCTTCTTTTGGAGGCTGATTCGTCAAGGGGGCTGCCGTGCCACGCCTTTTTACCGGCATCGAGATCCCTCCCGCCGCGCGCGACAGTCTGGCGCTCCTCCGCGGCGGCCTGCCCGGAGCCCGCTGGATCGACTCCGACAACTACCATTTGACCCTTCGGTTCATCGGCGACATCGACGGCCGCACCGCAATCGAGATCGCGGGGCTGCTGGCCACGGTCCGGCGCCGCGCGTTCTCGGTCGAGATCGACGGCGTGCGATCGTTCGGGACAAAGCGGCCGCACGCCCTCATCGCGACGGTCGCCGCGTCGCGCGGCCTGACCGAACTCCGGGCGGAACATGAACGATTGCTGCGGCGCCTCGGCCTGCCGCCCG
>CAYOBK010000143.1:0-6517 GCA_964402275.1 uncultured Bauldia sp. | reverse complement strand
TCGACACCGCGGTCGCGCAGGCCCTCGGGACCAGCCTTCTGATCGGCATCCCGGCCGGGTTGCTGTCGCTCGCGCTTGCCTTCGGCCTCGCGACCTTGAGCCGGCAATTGCGGCTGCGGGACGGGCGTCGCCGCAGCGCGGATCTGGTCGGACTCGCGGCGCTGCTGATCCTGGTGGTCTCGCCGCTCACCCTTTCGGCCGGCTTGTTTGTCGTCCTGAGGCCGCTTGTCAGTCCCTTCGCGTTGGCAACGCCGCTGATCGTCGTGGTCAATGCGCTGATGGCGCTGCCGTTCACCTACCGCCATGTCGAGCCGCCGCTGCTGCTCGCCGCCGAGCGCTACGGACGCCTCGCCGACAGTCTCGGCATGTCCGGACCAAGCCGGCTCCGCTTGATGGATTGGCCGTTGCTGAGATCGCCTTTGATCGTCGGGCTGACGATGGCCGTCGCGCTGTCGCTCGGCGACCTCGGCGTCGCGGCGTTTTTCGGCACCGGCGATCTCGTGACGCTGCCGGTGCTGCTCTACGAGCGCCTCGGGAGCTATCGCCTCAGCGAGGCGGCGTCGGTATCGCTGCTGCTGACGCTGCTTGTGCTCGCGATGTTCCTGATCGCGCAGCGATGGTCGGGGGGGTGGTTTGCTCGAGCTCGATAGCGTCCGCCTCGTCTATCCCGAATTCGAGGTCAACTACGATCTCACCGTCCCTCGCGGCGCTCTCTGCGCACTGATCGGCCCGTCCGGCGGCGGCAAGACGACCCTGCTCCATGCCATCGCCGGCTTCGCCAGCCCGGCATCGGGCGACATCCGTTTCGACGGCAGGAGTCTCTTGACGCTGCCGCCGGCCAAGCGACCGCTGTCGATCCTGTTCCAGGACCACAATCTCTTTCCGCATTTGACCGCGGCGCAGAATATCGGCCTCGGCCTCGACCCGCGTTTGAGACTGACCCCGGGGCAGCAACGTCGCGTCGACGACGCCCTTGCCCGCGTCGATCTCGCCGGCATGGGACGGCGCCGGCCGGCCGAATTGTCAGGCGGCCAGCGGCAGCGCGTTGCCCTGGCGCGCGCGCTCGTCCGCGACAAGCCGCTGATGCTGCTGGACGAGCCGTTCACCGGGCTCGACCCCGGCCTTCGCGCCGGAATGATGGAACTTGTCGACAGGCTCCGGCGCGAAGCCGGGCTCACCGTGGTGATGGCGATCCACGCGCCCGAGGACGCCGCTTCCGTCGCCGATCTCGTCGCCTTCATCGACGAAGGCCGCGTCGCCGCGACCGGAGCTCCGGGTGAACTCCTCACGCCCGGCCACTCGCCGGCTCTCGACCGCTACTTCAGGCGCTAGCGGCAGCAGCGCGATTGCGGCCATCAAGGCCGCTATCGCCGCCCGAGATGCACGTTGAAGCCGCCCTGAACATAGGCGTCGGTGAAGCCCAGCCCGGGCGCGCCGATCGCCTTTGCCTCCATGAAGGCGGTGACGCGGGGCGTCAGGGCGACTTCGAGTCCGAGCCCGGCGGCGTAATAGGCACCATCCACGACACCGAAGAACGTTCCCGTCTGATAGGCGCCGGTGGCTTCCGCATAGGCGAGCAGATTGTTGCCGAGCACCCGGCCGACGCGCGCGCTCAGCGCGACATCGTATGAAATGCCGCAGCAAATCCCGACGCCGGCCTGGAAGCTCACCCCCGCCAGCATGTCGCGGCCGAACGTCCAGTCGTAGCCGACCTGCCCGCCGAGTTGCCACAGCGCGCTGAGATAGGTGCCGACATAAAGCCCGCCCCACGCGAACGGCGACGCCCGGTTCTGCGCCCGTTCCGTCTGCCCGAATCGGTAGACGATGCGCGCGGTGACCGAATGGGCCGAAATCTGGATCGTGTGGTTGGTCTCCGTACCCGGCACCGGCATGCCGGTTCCCTGGTCGACGGAATTGCCCGTGACGTGGAGAGGCGCGAGTGCGTACGCGCGATATCCGACACCGATCGCGAGCGACGGCGTGAGCGCGAATTGCACGCCGGCGCCGACGGCGATTCCCGGCCGCGCCCGCGGCGTCCAGATCACAAGGTTCTGGTCAAGGTCGACGATCTCGGCCACCGGATGACCGAGTGCCGGCCCGATCTGGCCGTAGAGCATCAGCCGGCCGTACGCGACGCCGGCCACCGCGGTCAGCGTCGCCAGCCAGTGCGGCTTGATGTCATAGGAATGATTGCCGGTGTGGATGAAGTCCGGACTGTTGAAGTTGTCGGCGCGCACCACGGTGGAATGAAAATACGCTTCGACGCCGACGACGCGTTGCCCGTATTGCCAGTTGCGGCCGAAGAAGGCGCCGACCGGAGCGCCGAGCTCGTTCTTCTGGAGGGGCACCGTGAAGGATTGTCCCGGCGCCGTATTGTAGTGCCCGTCGGTGCGGAAAATGTACGTTGCCCGGCCCGCGGCGTAGCCGATGTTGAACAGGCCGAAGCCGCCGACACCCATATTGGTGACGCCGAAATAGGGGCCTTCGAAGTATTCGACAAGTTCTGATTGCGCCGAAGCCGGAGCGGCGAGGATCGCTGCTAATCCGACTGCAGTTGCGGTGAGACCAATACGCATTTCGGCACCGGGATCCCCGACAGACATTCAGGCATACTGGCCTCTTTCGGAGAAACTCGCCGCACCTTTGCTTCCGGTTAGCAGTAATAGGGCCGTGCGACGATGGCAACCACGAAGTGTGGTGGGGGCAATCCTAGCCGGCAACCGGCGCAAACAGGCCGGCGTCCCGCAAGGCCGAAATAACACCGTCGATGACGTACTGCACCGCCAAGGCCGCCAGCAGGATTCCGAGCAACCGCACGAAGACCGTCAGCGCCTTCTGCCCGAGGACACGCTCGAACCAGGGCGCCGCGAAAAACACCGCGAGCGCCATGCCGTTGACCACTGCGAACACCACGAGGAGGAGGATCAGATTGACGGCATCGCCTTCGGCGCTGCCTGCAAGCAATATCGCCGCCGTTATGGCTCCGGGCCCGGACATCAGCGGCACCGCGAGGGGAAACACGGCCAACCCCGATTGGCGCTCCCGCGCAACGCGCGAGGCGGCGCCCGCCTTCCGCCGTTGCCGCCGGTCGAACAGCATCTCGAAGCCGATGACGAACAGAAGGATCCCGCCCGCGATGCGGAACGCGGGGAGGCCGATGCCGAGATTGCGGAGCAACCACTCGCCCACCAGCGCCGCGCCGGCGAACACGGCGAAGGAAATCAGCACCGCCTCGATGGCCGTCCGCCGCCGTTCCGCCGGCGTCATGCCTTCGGTGACGGCGAGGAAGATCGGACCGAGGCCGATCGGATCGACGATGACGAACAGCGTGACGAAGGCGGAGACGAGTTCGGCCGGCTCCATGGGTCTTTCTCTTACGCCAATTCCGGCTTGGCGCGTTCGGCGCGTTTGCGCGCATTGGGGTCGAGCAGCGCCTTGCGCAGGCGGATCGCCCGCGGCGTCACCTCGACCAGTTCGTCGTCGGCGATCCAGGCAAGCGCCTTTTCCAGCGTCATCCGGATCGGCGGCGTCAGCCGCACCGCTTCGTCCTTGCCGGCGGCGCGGATATTGGTGAGCTTCTTGCCCTTCATGACGTTGACTTCAAGATCGTTCTCGCGGCTGTGCTCGCCGACGATCATCCCGCGATAGACCTTCCAGCCGGGTTCGATCATCATCGGTCCCCGGTCCTCGAGATTCCACAGCGCATAGGCGACCGCCTCGCCCTTGTCGTTGGAGATCAGCGCGCCGGTCTTTCTGCCGGGGATCAACCCGCGGAAAGGCACATAAGCGTGGAACAGCCGGTTGAGTACGGCCGTGCCGCGCGTGTCGGACAAGAGCTCGCCTTGATAGCCGATGAGGCCGCGGGTCGGAGCGTGGAACACCAGGCGGAGCCGGCCGCCCCCCGACGGTTTCATCTCGGTGAGGTCGGCGCGCCGCTCCGACAGCTTTTGCACCACGATGCCGGAATGCTCTTCGTCGACGTCGACGATCACCTCTTCGATCGGCTCGAGCAGCTGGCCGTCCTTGTCGCGCGTGAACACGACGCGGGGCCGCGATACCGAGAGTTCGAAGCCCTCTCGGCGCATGGTTTCGATCAGCACCGCCAGCTGCAGTTCGCCCCGTCCGGAAACGACGAACGAATCCTTCTCCGCCGTTTCCTCGACGCGGAGCGCGACATTGCCCTCCGCTTCGCGCAGGAGCCGGGCGCGGATCACGCGGCTCGTCACCTTGTCGCCCTCGGTCCCGGCGAGCGGCGAGTCCGAGACCATGAACGTCATCGACACGGTCGGTGGATCGATCGGCTGTGCGGCGATCGGCGCCGTCACTTCGGGATCGCAGAAGGTGTCGGCGACGGTCCCTTCGGCGAGGCCGGCAATAGCGACGATGTCGCCCGCCTCGGCCGTTTCGATCGCCGTCCGCTCGATGCCGCGAAACGCCAGGATCCTCGAAATGCGCCCTTGCTCGACCAACGCCCCGTCTCGCCGCAGCACCTTGACGGCCTGGTTCTGGCGGAGCGTTCCGGAAGTGATCCGGCCGGTGACCAGCCGGCCGAGATAGGGGTTTGCCTCGAGAATCGTCCCGAGCAGCCGGAACGGTCCCGCCTCGACCGCCGGCTGCGGCACGTGGCGGAGGACGAGATCGAACAGCGGCGCCATCGACTGGTGCGGCGCGTCGGCCGCGAGCGCCATCCAGCCCTGCTTGGCGGAACCGTAGAGGACGGGAAAATCGAGCTGCTCCTCGCCGGCGTCGAGCGCCGCGAAGAGGTCGAAGACCTCGTTGATCACTTCTTGCGGCCGCGCATCGGACTTGTCGACCTTGTTGATCGCGACGATCGGCCGGAGCCCGACCTTGAGTGCTTTGCCGACGACGAATTTCGTCTGCGGCATCGGCCCTTCCGCGGCATCGACGAGCACGATCGCGCCGTCGACCATGTTGAGGATTCGCTCGACTTCGCCGCCGAAATCGGCGTGACCGGGCGTGTCGACGATATTGATGCGGACGCCTTTCCACACCACCGACGTGACCTTGGAGAGGATGGTGATGCCGCGCTCCTTCTCGAGATCGCTGGAATCCATCACCCGTTCCACGACGCGCTGATTGTCGCGGAACGCGCCGGACTGCTGCAGCAGACGATCGACGAGCGTCGTCTTGCCGTGATCGACATGCGCGATAATGGCGATGTTGCGCAGGGCCATCGCGGGCATCCGGAGAATCGGGGGATCGGAGGTCGGCGCAATATAGGGGCGCCCGCCGCGAACGCAATCCGACCGGCACCGGATGCCGCAACCGCGGCCGCGGATCGCAATCCCCCGGTTTTCGGCCACCGCCACGTAGCAAATGCAGGGATTATCGACGTGCCTTAACCGGTGCTTAAGTATTGGCGAAGGTCTTTCACGAAATTTCTCATAGATACTCTAGAGTAACCACAGTTCGGAGCGCCGGTGGATAGCCAGGGATCCATCTTCGGCAAATCACGGAGGTGACCCATGAAACGGGCTCTTCGACTGGTCGGCATTGCTGTTCTTTTCCTCGCCCTGTCCGCGGCCCATGGCTGGGCCGCCGAGTGGGTTTTGGCGCGCGTGACCGGCGTCGCCTGGATTTTTCCGCCGCGTGCTGAAGCGCAGGCGGCGGTCGAAGGTGAGACCCTGCCGGACGGCTGGACCGTGGCCACCGGCGCGCAGTCGCGGGTTCTCCTCATGCGGGGTGCCGAGAGCATTTCCCTCGGGCCGGAATCGAGCGTCGCGCTGTGGGGGCCCGGCGCCGCCACCGTCGTTGCCCAGACGCAGGGCGTCGCGACCTTCGACGTCGAGCATCGGCCGCTCAGGAGCTTCACCGTCGAGACACCGGTCCTTGCCGCCGCGGTCAAGGGAACGCAGTTCACGGTCACGGTGACCGGCGAGGCCTCTTCAGTGCATGTCGCGGACGGAAGCGTCCAGGTGAAGGTGCTCTTGACCGGCGACGCGACTCTCCTCGGTCCGGGCCAGGGTGTGATCGTCTACAACGCCGATCCGGCGCTCTTGCCGGCGCCTTCTCCCGGCGCCGCGGGAACGCCGGTGCTTCAGCGCCTCGGCGGCGCCGTGAACGGCGTCGGAGACGCGTTGGCCGGAACGGTCGGCGAAGTCATCGAAACGCTCGGCGATCTGGTCGGCCAGGCGCTCGCTCCGCTGGCAACGGCGACCGGCGAAATCGTCGAGGAAACGCTGGAGGGGGCCGCAGGCGCTGTTGAAGAGATCGTCAGCGGCGTGACCGACATCATCGGCGGAGCGCTTGGAGGGATCGGCGGCGCGCTAGGTCTCTAGCCCCACCCCTGTATTTCCGATGGAGGTCGGCACGGTGTCGCGTCCTCCCTGCCTCTTCGGCATTTTTTCGCGACAACCGCACCGCACCACCAATCGGCGCGAGCAGCAGAGAGCGTGCATTGGGCCCGCGAGACCGCCGCTTGTCAGCCACCGCCGGGAAACCTCGAACCGGCAGCGGCGAGCAGCATACGGCCTGCTCTGCCGGCTTCCGCTAGATC
>CAYOBK010000142.1:0-3413 GCA_964402275.1 uncultured Bauldia sp. | reverse complement strand
GCCGTCGGGCACGTCGTCATCCGGCAAACCGTCGGGCTCGGCGTCGTCGGCATCGGGCAAGAGCTCAGCGTCTTCGTCGAAGACGTCGTCCTCGAGCGCGAAGAAATACGTGAAGTAGCTGCCCTGAACGCTTCCGGGCGGAGGCGAAGCCGGAGACCCGAACCTGATACTCGTCACCACCGGACTTGATCCGGTGGTCCATGCGGCGTGGCTGCACGGATTGCCGGGTCAAGCCCGGCAACGACGAGAAGGGTTGGGCGGTGTCGGGTGCGTTCGCGCTCGCCTTCAGGCGGGCAGGATGATCCCGGCCTCGAAGCGGCAGAAGGCGATAATGTCGGCGTTCGTGGCGATGTACGGTCCGCTCCAGCCGATATTGGCGCCCATCCGCTCCAGCGACGCGGCGTCGTCGCGCGGGAAGGTCTTCACCAGCTCGGCATAGTCGACGACGACGACGAAGGGCACGTTGTCGTAGCGCTGCCCCGAGACGCTCGCCGAAACCGTCCCGCAGACGCGCACCAGCGCGCCGGTCTCGGCACCGACGAAAGGCGTGTCGAAGACCGCGGTGCCGGGATTGAGCAACGCCGAACGCACCATGTCCTCGACGGCGGCGTTGCCGGCGGCGTCGAGCGCGACATGGCGGACGCCCGCCACCGGCGTCGTATTGGGGTCGTTCGCGCCGGGAAGGCCCGAACCGCTACTGCCGGCAACGGGCAATGGCGGCGCCGTTTGACAGGCGGCGACGGTCAGGATCAGCGGCAGAACAGCCGCGCTAACAATCGCATTCACGGGAGTGCCTCCTCGCCGGGGCGCTTCGCGCATTCCCGGTCTTAAGCGCATCGCCGCGGCGCGTCCAGCCGCGGCGGGCGGGGGCGACTCGCCTTTTCCCATCACATCAACCAGCCAGGAGGCCAAGAGATGGCTATCTCGACCTATGCCGAACTCAAGACCGCGATCGCCAATTGGCTGGAGCGGTCGGGCGATACGACGATCTCCGCCAATGCCGGCGACTTCATCGCGCTCGCCGAGTCGCGCCTCAACCGGGCGCTGGCGCTGCGGGCGATGGAGACCGAAACGACGCTGACCGGGACGGCGTCGTCGCGGAGCCTCGTGCTGCCGGCGGATTTCGTCGAGCCGAAATCGCTGTTCCTGACGACGTTCGGGACGCAAGGCCGGCTCCGCCCGTTCCTCGCCGGCACCGAGCCGCTCTCCACCGCCAACGGCACGCCGACGGCGTGGACGGTGAACGGGACGAACATCGATCTCGACCGGCCGTGCGACCAGGCGCACTCGTTCCTCTTCCGCTACCGAAGGAGCTTCGCGCTCTCCGACGGCGCACCGACCAACTGGCTCCTCAGCAATCACCCCGATGCCTATCTTTTCGCGGCTCTGATCGAGGCCAATATTTTCCTAGGCGACAACGAGGCGGCGGTCGGGTGGGAACTCCGCCTCGGCCAGGCGCTCGGCCAGATCGCCGACAAGGAAGGGCGGTCGAAATCGCGCGCGACGCTCGTCACCGATCCGGCGCTCGGAGCGGCCGGCGGCTTCACGATCACAACGGGGGAGTAAAGCGATGCGCATTCCGTTCGGAGAATGGGCGCCCGACCTCGCCGAGCTCGACACCGGCGTCGCCGCGGTCGCTACCAATGTCTATCCCGACGTCGGTTCGTACCGTCCGGTCGGCGCGGCCGCGGCCTATTCGGAAGCGCTGCCGGCGACGCCGCGCGGGCTCGTCCTGGCGGAGCGGCAGTCCGGTTCATCGGTGGCGTTCGCCGGAACGGCCGCGACGCTGCAACGGCTCGACGACATGAGCTGGACCGAAGTCGGCGCCGGCTATTCGGTGCCGACGGACGAACTCTGGTCGTTCGTGCAGTTCGGCACCAACCTCATCGCCACCAACGTCACCGACGGACCGCAGGTCTACGACGTCGAAGGCAGCGGCTCGTTCTCGGCGCTCGGCGGCTCGCCGCCGGCGGCGCGCTATGTCGACGTCGTCGAGGACTACGTTGTCCTCGCCGCGCTCGCGTCCGATCCGTTCGCGATCGCCTGGTCGGACACCAATGACGCGACGGAATGGTCGAGCGGGAATGCCGGCGCGCAGAGCTTTCCCGACGGCGGCCGCGTCGCCAATTTCTCCGGCGCCGGCGGGCTGGTGATCCAGGAATCGGCGATCCTGCAGATGATCCACTCGCCGGGCTCGCCCGAGATCTTCCAGTTCCACAAGATCGAGCAGGCGAAGGGGACGATCGCGCCGCATTCGGTGATCAAGTTCGGGCCGGCGATCGCCTATCTGGCCGAGGACGGCTTCTGGTTCGACGGCCAGCCGATCGGCCAGAACAAGATCAACCGCTTCTTCTTCGGCGAGGTCGACCAGACGCGGCTGTTCTCGGTGCTCGGCGCGTTCGATCCGATCCGGCCGGTGTTCTACTGGCTCTACCGCACCACCGCGAACGACTATTACGACCGCGGCCTCATCTACAACTGGCATGCGCGGCGCTGGTCGGCGCTCGAGGCCAACCTCACCATGATCGCCAATATCGCGACGCCGGGGATAACGCTCGAAGGCCTCTCCAGCATCTACGGTTCGCTCGACGACATTCCGATCTCGCTCGACTCCAGAGTGTGGCAGGGCGGGCGGCCGGTGTTCGGTGTCATCGGCACCGACCTGAAGCTCGCCTTCCTCGAGGGCGCCAGTCTCGAGGCGACGATCGAGACCGGAGAGCGGCAACTGATCGCGGAGCGCCGCGCGCTGGTGCGGCAGGTGCGGCCGCTGATCGACACGTCCGACGCGGTGGCGCGCGTCAGGACGCGCGAGCGCCAGGCCGACGCCGGCGCGTGGTCGTCGGAGGCGGCGATGCAGATCTCCGGCACCTGTCCGGTGCGCGCGAGCGGGCGGCTCCACCGCTTCCGCGTGCGGGTGCCCGCGGGCGCGGTGTGGGAGCACGCGCAGGGCGTCGACGTGACGGCGTCGCCGGCGGGCGCGCGATGAGGCCGCCCGACCCGCGGGAGCAGCGGCTCCATCTCATCGTCCACGCGATCCGGCAGCTCGCCGAGGGCCGCTCCAACGCGGCGGGGCAGGTGACGCTCGCCGCCAACCAGGCGACGACGGTGGTGACCAGCGGCGCGATCTCGCCGGGATCGATGCCGCAATTGACGCCGGCCTCGGCGAGCGCGGCGGCGGAATGGGCGGCCGTCGCTCTATGTCAGCGCCGTCGCCAAGGGCGCCTTCACCGTCGCCCACGCCGACAGTGCCGACACGACGCGGATCGTCAACTGGCACGCGGTCGGCGGGTAGCCGCGCGCCACACCACGACCTTTCCCCCCTTACCGAAACAACCCCACACGGATAGAAGACCATGGCCACCCTTGCCGACATTCGCGACATGGAGCAGGCGATCGACGATTTGACGCGGCGC
>CAYOBK010000141.1:0-2324 GCA_964402275.1 uncultured Bauldia sp. | reverse complement strand
TGGTGCGCCGGTCGACGATTCAACGCTGTCGGTCAATCCGGCGAACTATCTCGAACGGCACCTGCGCCGCGTGATCGAAGACATCGAAACGCATTCACCGGTGCAACTGATCGCGATCGGCATCGGCCATGACGTTACCCGCTACTATCGGCGCGCGGTGACGATCATCGATGCCGAGGAGCTCGGCGGCGCGATGACCGAGAAGCTCGCAGAGCTCTTCGAAGAGAACGTCGCGCCGCGCCGCCGGCGGTTCGCGGCGGCATGAGGAAGCTGCTCGCGGCGGCGCTGTCGCTGCTGGCGTTTGCCGGCGCGGCCGCAGCGCAGACGGGCTTTGTTGCGATCGACGTCGCCGCCAATCCGATTCCGGAGTTCGTCATCGACAACGCGACGACGGAACATGGCGAGATGTCGTTTCGCGGGGGTCTTGTCCTCAGATCGAGCTGCACGCATTTTGGTTCGCTGTCCGGTTTCGACATCGCCCCGGACGGCACGTTCTACGCGGTCGCCGATACCGGATTCTGGGTCACCGGCAGGCTGGTCGAAGGCGACGACTGGCTGACCGGAATTGCCGACGTCGCGATGGCGCCGATCCTCGGGGCGGACGGCGTCCCCGACAACGAGGCGCGGACGGCGGACGCCGAGGGACTTCGCTTCGACGCCGCCGACAACACCGTCGTCGTCTCGTTCGAACAGCGGCACCGGCTGAGCCGGTTTGCGGTCGCCGACCTCGCTGCGGCGCTGCCGGCGCCGATCGCGCTTCCGCCGCTGCCGGGCGTCGCCGGCAATCGCGGCATCGAGTCGCTGGCGCTCGCCCCCGGAGCCAGCCCGCTCGGTGACGCGATCGTCATTATCTCGGAAGGCGCCGATGACGGCGCCGGCGGTATTCGCGGCTGGGTCGTCGGCGGGCCGCGCGCCGGCGCGTTCTCGGTCAGGCGTCACGGCCTTTACGACATCACCGACGCCGCGTTTCTGCCGAATGGCGATTTGTTCATCCTCGAGCGCCTGTTCTTGCTCGCCGAGGGGATCGGCATGCGTATCCGCCGGTTGTCGGTCAATGACATCCGCCCCGGCGCGACGGTCGACGGACCGGTGTTGCTCGAGGACGACCGTCTCTTCCAGATCGACAACATGGAGGGAATGGCACTCCGGCTGTTGCCGTCGGGCGACGTCCTGATCACCCTCGTCTCGGACAACAACCACAATCTCCTGCAGCGGACCCTGATCCTGCAGTTCGTGTGGAACGAGGCGGTGCCGCCGCAGCCGGTGCCGCGGCCGTGAATCGGGGCAGCTGAGGATGCCTCGTCTTTCGCCGCGAGGTTCCGGCCCGCGGCGTCGCCTCGGCCTGAACGACGGATCCATTCCCGCCTGGAGAAACAAGGTCGTCGTGCCGGACGGCCGAAGGCCGATCCGGAACCTCTGCGTCAAGCGGAATGGCAGCCGACTGTGGAACTAAGCCGCCGCGACAGCCTGCTTCTTTGCGATCTGGCGCTTCAGCAGCCGGGCGCGCGGGGAGAGCTGGGCCGCCTTCGCCTTGGCGAGGAAGGCGTCGAGGCCGCCGGCGTGCTCGACGGAGCGGAGCGCATGGGCGGAGATGCGGAGCGGGATCGAACGCCCGAGGGCGTCGCTCAGCAGCGTCACCTGGCACAGATTCGGCAGGAAACGCCGCCGCGTCTTGTTGTTGGCGTGGCTGACATTGTTGCCGGACTGAGGCGTCTTGCCGGTCAATTCGCATCGCCGCGACATTGCGATCGTTCCTGCGGTGGGTGGCTTGGTGACCCGCGTCTGCGCGCGGGAAGCCGGGTCTATAGAAAGCCCGGCCGCGAGCGTCAAGGCGGCCGCGCGTTGAGGCTTGCCTCGGACGCCGTATCCGGCGATCGCCCCGTTTTGATTCAGAACGGGCCACCCGGCGTCGCCGGCGTTAAGAAATGATCCGGGTGCGTCTCATTAGTTGAATCCATATTTTGGGCTAAGTCCCCCGTGGATCGCTCGATCTGGTGGTGAACGGAACGCGAAACGTCGCGAGTCAGTGATTCGGGCAGGGTTTGTTCCAGACTCGTTCCGCGGGTTAACCGAAGAAGCGCTCTCGGCGCAATTGTCGGCCGCGAACGGCGGGATCCGTCGGACCTGCGTCGCCACCGAGGCCGAGCGGGCGCGTAGCCGCAACCCTACCATCGACCCGCGACCGGTCAGCGGCGGCGTCCTCCAGACGCTGCCGACAGGCCCCGGTTGCCCGCGGCGGCGCGATCGGCCTTTACCAAGCACGCCATCGACCGCATATTGATTCCGGAAAAGCGGTTTCGACTGCCGTCAATCGGCATGGTATT
>CAYOBK010000140.1:0-2292 GCA_964402275.1 uncultured Bauldia sp. | reverse complement strand
TCGAGGCGATGCTCACGATGGTTCCCTTGCTGCCGCCTTAAGCCGTCGACCCGAGGGGGGCAATATCGACGGCTGCGGCAGAATACCTTAAACGGCGGGAGGGCGCCTTTTTTGGACGCCCGGAACGGGGCACGGAGTGAGCGAGAGCACCCGAAAACTGATCGGAACGATCGTCCTGGTGGCGTTTATCGGGATCTATTCGCTGCTGGTGATGATCCTGGCGACGTCACGCCTGCCGACCATGGGCGGGGCGGCGAGCTTTGCCTTCTACGCCGGCGCCGGGCTTCTCTGGGTGCTGCCCGCGGCGCTGATCATCCGCTGGATGCAGCGGCCGTCACGCTGAGCAGGCTTCGTGGAAATGGTCGGAGCGGCGGGATTCGAACCCACGACCCCTAGCGCCCCATGCTAGTGCGCTACCAGACTGCGCCACGCTCCGACGCGGCGGACTATATTGGCGGGCCTCAGGGGGCGCAATCGCGGCGCTAGGACTGCCGCGCGGAATCAAGCAGGCGCTTGCATTCGAGGAGTTCGGCCAGCGTCCCTTCGAGGCGGCTCACATCCTCGTCCGACAAGGCCGGTAAGGCCTCTTCTTCCTCCTCCTCAACCTCGTCGTCTAGTTCGTCCTCGTCGTCGTCGTCCTCCTCGCCCTCCTCCTCATCGTCGTCGTCTTCGGCAGCGTCTTCCTCGTCCTCATCGTCATCCCCGTCCAGCTCGTCAACCTCCTCCTCGTCTTCGTCCTCGTCTTCGTCCTCGTCCTCGTCCTCGTCTAGCCCATCGTCATCCGCATCCTCATCCTCCTCGTCGTCCTCATCCTCATCCTCATCCTCCCCGTCGTCCTCGTCCTCCCCGTCGTCCTCGTCATCGTCATCCTCGTCTTCATTGTCGTCGTCTTCATCCTCGTCGTCATCTTCGACGTCATCATCGTTCTCGTCGATGACCTCGACCTCCACTTCATCGTCGAAGCGCGGCTCGTCGTCGCGGTCCCGCGGCCTGGAATGATCGACGATTTGGGTCTCGATCGCGCCGTGGGAGGCGGCAATCACGAAACGAAGGCCCTGTTCGCGGAGGATCCGCTGGACGCCGCGAATCGTATAGCCCTCGCCGTAAAGAAGGTGGCGGATGCCCTTCAGAACATCGACGTCCTGCGGGCGGTAGTATCGCCGGCCGCCGCCGCGCTTCAGCGGCTTGATCTGCGAGAATCGGGTTTCCCAGAAGCGGAGCACATGCTGCGGCAGGTCGAGTTCCTCGGCGACCTCGCTGATCGTGCGAAAGGCGTCGGGCGCCTTCACTCCCGCATCGGACCCGCGTGAAACAGATCGGCCTCTGCCGCCCATTGGTGTCCCGACGCCGCTATTTGCCGGTCAAAGCTTCGTTGATCTTCTGTTTAAGAACGTTACTCGCTTTGAAAACAAGCACGCGACGTGGGGAAATTGGGACTTCCTCGCCGGTTTTCGGATTGCGTCCGACGCGCTCGCCCTTGCGCCGCACAATGAACGAGCCGAATGACGACAGCTTGACGGCCTCACCACGGATGACGCGGTCGGTTATGTGGTCCAGGACAGTCTCGACGAGGGCGGCGGATTCGGTGCGCGAGAGGCCGACACGCTTATAGACTGCCTCGGAGAGGTCGGCCCGCGTTATCGTCTTGCCGCTCATCGCCTCAACCTGCCGCGATCATCGCCGGATGCTCACCACCGCTTGGGGAATCTATTGGTTCACCTCGTGCGGGTCAACTTTAACTCACGCAACGGAATGAGAAAAAACGCCTTCGCGCTACCAGCGGACGAGCGCGGCTCCCCAGGTGAAGCCGCCTCCCATCGCCTCGAGCAGGACGAGGTCGCCCCGCTTGATGCGGCCGTCGCCAACCGCCGCGTCGAGCGCCAGCGGGATGGAGGCCGCGGACGTGTTGCCGTGATCATGGACAGTGCGGACCACCTTGTCGAGCGGGATGCCGAGTTTCTTGGCGCTGCCGTCGATAATGCGAACGTTGGCCTGATGCGGCACGAACCAGTCGATGTCGTCGGCGCCGACGCCTTCGGCGGCGAAGACATCCTCGATGACGTCGGTGATCATGCCGACGGCGTACCGGAACACCTCGCGGCCCTCCATTCGCAGGTGTCCGATCGTCCCGGTGGCGGAAACCCCGCCGTCGACATAGAGCTTGTCCTGGTAACGCCCGTCCGAGCGGAGCCTTGCCGCCAGCACACCGCGCCGGTTCGCCGGCGCCGGCGATTCCTCGGCCGCCAGAACAACCGCGCCGGCGCCGTCGCCAAAGAGGACGCAGGTCGCCCG
>CAYOBK010000139.1:0-9970 GCA_964402275.1 uncultured Bauldia sp. | reverse complement strand
GAGGAAGCCGGTCGTATCGATCGGGGCTCCGCCAAAGAAGCTGACGAAGCCTTCGCGGCGGCCGTCGGAGAAGGTGAGCGTTCCCATCGACAGGAGCGTGTTGATCGGCCGGTTCTGCGCGTCGAAGGTCGAGACCTCGCCCCAATAAAGATGCGGATGCGCGTTGAAGATCTGCAGGCCGCTCATCAGGAGGAAGAGGACGCAGACGACATTGACCCAGTGCGTGACGCGGACGATCGCCGGGTGGCGGAACACGATCCGTCTCGCCGTCGATCCGGTCGCGATGTCAGCCATTGAGGTGCCCGCCTTCCATGCGCTTGCAACCCTACCGCAAAGCGGGCGGCGGCGATGCGCCGGACCCTCATATCCTTGTGAAAAAGGCGCAACTGGGCGTGATCGCGCCCTGCCATTGGCGGCGGGAGCGGGCACTTAGCCTGGGTTGGCCGGTCCTTCCGCCTCGTCCGCCTCGCGGCGCGTCAGCTCCGCGATGATGTCGGCAAGACGCGGCTGAGTCGCGAAGACGAACGGCAGCGGCCGGCAGACATCGATCGCCGCAAGGCCGATGCGGGCGGTGAGGATGCCGTTGATCACCCCCTCTCCGAGGCGGGTCGAAATCCGGGCGGCGATGCCGTGTCCGAGCACCTGCTGGAACAGGGACTCTCCGGCCGCCATTCCGCCGGTGATCGCGAGATGGCCAATGGCGCGGCGGGTCAATCGGAGGAACCCGATGGTGCCCGGCCGGCCGCCATAGAGCGTGGCGAGGCGGCGGATCATTCGCAAGATTTCGGCGGCGACGAACAAGACGTCGACGAGCGCCCGCGGCGAGATTGCCGTCACCAGCGAGACCCGCTTGGCGGAGGCGAGCACCAGCCGGCGCGCCTCCGCGTCGAAAGCCTTGAGGAGTTCGGTCTCGGCGAGTCCGACGAGATCGCGGCCGTCGATGATCTCGCCGAGATGTCCGGAGAGCGCGCGGCGGCCGCGCGCAGTCTCCGGCCGGCGGTGATAGAGCGCCATCAATTCGGCGGCCGCACGACGTGCCTCGCGCCGGTCGTCGTCCGCGACGGCGGTCGCCGCGATTGCCTGGATGTGGGTGATGCGTCTGAGTCGGGCCAGGCCGAACAACTCGCGGATCGCCAGCGCGATCAGCGCCAGTCCCGCCAACGCGACCAAAGCCAGACCGAGCCAGCCGAGCCAGTCGGTGCGTTCGAAGAGGGAGCGGACGAGATTGTCGACGGCAAGACCGAGGCCGAGCGCGAGAAGGCCGCCGGCGGCGATCCAGAACAGGCGCGACCATCGGGCACGGCGCTTCGCCGGCGCCAGGGGTGCGATCGGTCCGCCCGCGGCGTCGGCGAGCACGAATTCTTCCGGCTCGCTGAAAGCCGCGTCCGATGCTTCTTCCAACCTGACATCTTTGAGGTCGAAGGCGGCGGGCCGGCGGGGTCGGTTGTCGCTCACGCCAGCCTGTCTCCCAGCAAATACTCGAGCGCGCGGTCGAGCCGGATATGCGGCAGGGAGAGGGTCGCGCCCTCGGCGGTGCGCTCGAGGGCGGGTGGACGGAAGCGCAGGAATTCGACCGGCGGGGATGGTTTTCTCCGGTGCCGCTTCGACCCGGTATCGAGCGCCCGGAACAGCGCCTCCGGATCTCCCGGCATGTCCCCGGGAAACAGCGCGATCTCCGAGTGCCCGTCGAAGGTGCGGGCTCCGAGCATCTCGCCGGCGATCGGCGTGCCGATGATGCCGGGCAGGCGGTCGCCATTCTCGACGATTGTGCCCTCCCGCGTCGCGCGCACGGCCGCCAGGGCCAGCGTCTTGATTCCGGCGCCGCTGATCTCGGCGCGGTCAACGGCACGCGCGAGCAGTCGGTTGAGGATCGCTTCGAGCCGGTCATGGTCCGTGTGGTGGAGATGATCGGCCTTCGTCGCGGCGAGCAGGATACGGTCGATCCGTCGTGACAGCAGGCGCACCGGCCAGATGCCGCGGCCCGGTCGGAAGCAGGCGAGGATGTCCGTCAACGCCGTCTCGAGATCACGGACCGCTTCGGGTCCGGCGTTCAATGCCTGCAGCGCGTCCACCAGGACGATCTGCCGGTCGAGCCGGGTGAAGTGGTCGCGGAAGAACGGCTTTACCACGGCCGCTTTGTACGCTTCGTATCGCCGTTCCATCATGTGGAACAGCGAGCCCCGCGCCGGCGTCCTGTCTCCGACGATAACCGGCGAGAAGGTGAGCGCGGGCGAGCCCTCGAGGTCCCCCGGCATCAGGAAGCGACCGGGCGGTTCGGTGGAGAGGGAGCGCCGGTCGTTCCGGTTGGCGCGCAGATAATCCGTGAACAGCGCGGCGAGTTCCCGGGCGGCCGCCTCGTTCTCCGGTCCGGCTGCGTCGACCTGGCGGAGCCGCGCGGTCCAGCTCGCGCTCGACTCCGCGCGGATCGGATCGGCCGCGCGGGCTATCGCGGCGTCCGACCAGGCCGCGAAGTCCTTGCCGAGCAGCGGCAGATCGAGAAGCCATTCGCCGGGATAGTCGACGATGTCGACGTGGAGCCGCCCGCGCCCGAGCCTCCTGGCCAGGAAACGTGCCGATTCGAACTGGATGGTCAGCCGAAGCTCGCTGATCCGCCGGGTCGATTCCGGCCAGACCCGGTTATCGACCATGTCGGCAACATGGGTCTCATAGTCGAAGCGCGGGACCTCGTCGTCGGGTTGGGGCTGAAGGGCGGCGCCTGACACCCGGCCGGAGGCGTAGGCGGCGAATAGCGGCAGCCGCCCGCCATGGACGAGATTGTGGACGAGCGCGGTAATGAACACGGTCTTGCCGGCACGGGAGAGGCCGGTGACGCCGAGGCGGACATTGGCGCCGGCGAGCCCGGCCGCGCGCTCGGCGAGAGTGGCAAGGGCGATGCGCGCCTCGTCGGCGACGTTGGTGAGGTTCAAGTCCCGGTCCCGCCTGGCAGCCTGCCGGGCATGTAGGACGCCGCCGCCTTCCGCGAAAGAGCGGGTTCCGGACTACATGGCTGATCCGCCTCCGAGATCCTTCGGCCGGACAAAGGCCTTGAGGCGGCCTGAGCGCTCGGCGAGCTTGCTCCAGTCATCCGCGTCGACGTTGATGACGGCCAGCGACGCGGTCGGAAAATTCGGCGGGAGCGGTACCGAATTGGCGGTCGAGCCGACGAGCACCGCAAGGGCCTGCTCGATCCCCGGATTGTGCCCGATGACCAGCAACGTGGCGGCCGGGCCTCCATGCTCGCGTATGAGGTCGATCACCACCTCGGCGCTGGCGTTGTAGAGCGCGGCAGGCAGAACGACGTTGGGCTTGCCGCCGGCTTCCCCGATAACCAGGCGCAAGGTCTCTCTCGTCCGCAGCGACGGGGAGCAGAGCACCCAATCCGGGTTGAGTTTGTTGAGCGCGATATATCGGCCGATGAGCTTTGAATCCTGCTCCCCGCGCGGGATCAGCGGCCGGCCGAAATCGGGCGTCCCGCGTTCGACCGGTTCGGCCTTCGCGTGGCGAAGGAGAAGGAGGCGCGCCACGGAGCTAATGTCCTCCCGATCGCGGGCCTTCACGCCAGATCCGCATAGGCCTCGGGATCGGTTTCAGGTTCGGTGCCGCGCCCGGCTGAAATTGCCTGGAGCAGTTCGTTGGACGCCTCTCTGGCCGCCTCCAGCGCCGCCAGGCTGAACTGAAGCATGGAACGGAACTCGCTGTGGTGACGACGCAAGCGGTAGATCGTATCCGGCGCGTAGTGTTCAAGGGAAGAGCGGATTTTGCGCACGGCTTCCAGGCCCGTCACGAATTCCTTCGCAACGCGCGTCTTCTCTGCTTCGACTTCCTTGAGGGCGAAGAGCTTGCCGTCGCGCACGAGTTCGGTCTCTTCCTCGACGAGCGCGATGAGTTCGTCCATCCGGGACTCGACGGCGGAGCAGAGTTCCTGGGCCGCGGCCCGGATGCGCTGGCTTGCCGCCGGACTGACATTGCTTGTTGACGAAGACATCGGCGCTGCCGTTCTCCACTAGCGAAGCGCCGGGCCATTTGCCCCAACCCCCGCAGCGCGATTCTTGGCCGGGCTCGTTAACGAAGGATTAACCAGCAAAATCCGCCGATATCGGCCGGTTTGGCGACGATCCGGTCACATAAAATCGTGACCGAATCGTCATCCGCTCGCCATTGTCGCCGGTGAGACAGGTGACTATATTCCGCGCCGCCTTGGGGAGGGGGCTGCAGTCAGGAATGGCCGATGGTGACTGGAAGGATTGAGCACTACCGACCGGACGAAGCAGAACCGTTCATGAATGAGCGGCAGCGCGAGTACTTCCGGCGCAAGTTGTTGACCTGGAAACAGGATATCCTGCGCGAGGCGAACGAGACGCGCCACCACCTCCAGACCGAGAATCAGAATCACCCCGATCTTGCCGACAGGGCTTCGTCCGAGACCGACCGCGCCGTCGAGCTTCGGGCGCGGGATCGGCAGCGCAAGCTGATTGCCAAGATCGATGCGGCGCTCCACCGAATCGATACCGGCACCTACGGCTATTGCGAGGAAACCGGCGAGCCGATCAGCCTCAAGCGCCTCGATGCCCGCCCGGTCGCGACCTTGTCGATAGAAGCCCAGGAGCGCCACGAGCGCCGCGAGCGCGTCTATCGCGACGACTGATTCGCCGGCCCGTGCCTTAGTGCTTGTTCTGCCCGAAGATCTCTCCGAGGAGCGCTGTCATATCCGGGTCGCTCTCGGTGAGTCTTGATTTCTGCCCCCGCCGCGGTTCGGCCGGCGCTGCCGTCGGCGCCCCCGAACCCGGCTGCGGCGAGCCGCCCGCAGCCTGCCCCGGCGGTGCCGTGGGCGCCGCGCTCGGGTGACCGCTCGGCGGTGCCGCGGCGGCAGTCGGGCGGGCGGCAGGTCTCACTCTCGGCGCCGACGCACCTGGCTCGGCCGCCGGCCTGGCGCTTTGCGCCGCGCGGGCGGGCTGCGCGGCCTGCGCCGGCCGTTCCTGAGCCGGCTCCATTCCGAGCGACGGCGGCGGCCTCGGAGCCGGTCTCTCCGGCTCCGCCGGCGAGCCGGTCGCCTTCGGCCGGCCCCCCTGTGCGGCGGCCGGAGCCGTGGGCTTGGGCGCGGCAGGTCCGGTCTCGGCCTGCGGCCGTGGCGGCTCCGGCGCACCGGGCCTCGGCGCTGCCGTTATTGGCTTATCCGGGCTTGGCCGGGGAGTCGGGCCGGACGCGGCGGGCGGCGCCCGATCGGGAGCTTGCCCCATGGGTCCGGCCGACCCGGCCTCGATCGGCGGGAGGCCCTGTCCACCGGGCCGGTGGCCGGCCCCGACCGCGCGCTGGCTGCGGGCCGCCAGCGGCCGGCCCGGGCCGATGGCGCCGGCCTGCGGGGGCATCGCCGCCGGTTGCGGCGATGCCGTTGCCGCGGTCCTCCGCGCGTTCGGGGCAAACCGGGGAATCGCCGGCTCGACGACGATGTCGGTGCTGCCGCCGACGAGAAGGAGGTGCTCGACATTGTCCCGGCGCACCAGGACCAGCTTGCGCCGCGAGTCGATCGTCAGCGCGTCGGGCACGGCGAGCCTCGGCGCGCGTTCGCCGCGAGCCCCTTCCGAGCGGATCCGTCGCCCGCCGAAGAGGCGCATCGCGAGCCCGATCACCAGCAAGGCCAGAGTTCCGGCCAGCATCAAGACGAGGGCAATGATGACGATTCGTGCCGCCGTTTCGCCCATGACGGGCGCAAGGAATTCCATCGCTTGTTCTCAGCCACCCGCGAATTCGCTCGATTCATCGCACAGGGTTCGTTCGCGTCAAAGCGGCCCACGGCAAGTTTTGTGGGATTTCCGGGCGCAAACCGCTTGCGATGCGTCGAGTGTGACATTCGGGGCAACTTTACCCGATTCGTTGCCGCCGCCGCTCCCCTTGGTTCACCTCCGGCGGGAAAAAGAACGGCGGACGCATTGATCGAAGGTTCCGGCGCGATCATTGTCGCAACAACAATGACTTTCCGGGGCGAATCCCTATAGGTGGAGGTGGCGGGAGACTGGGGCCGCCCAACCGTTATGGACGATCAGGTAACCAATACCGTGAAGGTCGGTCCGATGATCGACCGATCGGACCGCGTCAGCGGGACTTGGCGGCTCATCTTCCTCGCCAGCCTTGTTCTGGGCGCGACAACCGCCCTGGCATTCCTGCCGCGGGATCGCGACCCGTTTGTTCTTGTTCTCCTTGGCATTCTCGCCGTTGTCGGCGTGTTTTCGCTGTTCGCATGGGCGATCGGTCTGCTGCGCCTTGCTGGACGGGGCGTCGCCAATCCGATAGCGACTGCGTTTATCGAACGCCTCGACGAAGGCGTCGTGATCGCGGACCGCGACGGCAGGATTGTCTTTTCCAACCCGGCCTACTCGAAACTTGTCGGCGCGACCAGCGACCGCGAGATACGGGCTGTCGATCGCGTCTTCGCCGGCGAGCCGAGTGCGGCGGAGGCGATCTACCGCATATCGCAGGCTGTCCGCGAGGGCGTCGGCGCGGTCGAGGAAGTCCGGGTCCCCACGCCCCTCGACCGGTCGCCGGGACACGGCCGCTGGTATCGCATTTCCGTCGGCCCGATCGAAGTGCCGAACCGGCCGGGAAAGCTCACCGTGTGGCGGGTCTCGGACGTCACCGACGAGCGCCAGAAGCAAGAATCGATCTTCCTCGAATTGCAGCACGCGATCGATTATCTCGATCATGCGCCGGTCGGCTTCTTTTCGGCGGAGGCGGACGGGAAGATCGTCTATCTCAACGCGACGCTGGCCGAGTGGCTGGGCTTCGACCTTGCCCGCTTCGTGCCTGGGTCGCTGTCGCTCACCGATCTTGCCCGCGGCGCCGAGGCGGCGCTGTTGCCCCTCAGCCACGATCCCGGCCGCGATCAGCGTACCGAGATCATCGACCTCGACTTCGTCAAGCGGAACGGGACGAAGCTGCCGGTTCGGCTGTTGCACCGCGTGGCGCGGGCTTCGGACGGGGCACCCGGCGCCACCCGCACGATCGTGCTCAACCGAAGCCCGGGCGAGGATGTATCGGAGGCCGTTCGGGCGGCGGAGGTTCGCTTCACGCGATTCTTCAACAATACGCCCATTGCCATCGCGGGCCTCGACGGCCGCGGCAATATCAGCCGTACGAATGCGCCGTTTGCGACACTGTTCGGGTCGCAGCAGGCCAGCGGTTCGGCCGGCCGCCGCCTGACGGATTTCGTCCGCCCGACCGACCGCCCGATCCTCGAGGCGGCCATCGAATCGGTGCGGGTGGGAAAGGGCGACGTGCCGCCGCTCGACCTGGTGATCGCCGGCCCCAAGGAATCCAGCGCGCGATTCTTCCTCAGCGGCGTCTCGGACACCGATTCCGACGAGGAGGAACGGATTATCGTCTATGCCCTCGACATCACCGATCAGCGGGCTCTCGAGGTGCAGTTCGCGCAAAGTCAGAAGATGCAGGCGGTCGGACAACTGGCCGGCGGCGTCGCGCATGACTTCAACAACGTGTTGACCGCCATCATCGGCTTCTCCGACCTGCTGCTGTCCAACCACCGGCCGAGCGATCCGTCCTTCCAGGACATCATGAACATCAAGCAGAACGCCAACCGTGCGGCCGGCTTGGTGCGCCAGCTGCTTGCCTTCTCGCGGCGGCAGACCCTGCGCCCACAGGTTCTCGGCCTCGCCGACGCGCTTGCCGACGTGTCGATCCTCCTGCAGCGGCTCCTCGGCGAAAACGTCAAGCTACAAATGGTGCACGGACGGGATCTTTGGCCGGTCAAGGCCGACATCAACCAGTTCGAGCAGGTGGCGATCAACCTCGCCGTCAATGCGCGGGACGCAATGCCGAAGGGCGGCCGCCTGGCTATCAGAACGTCGAATGTGACGGAGGGCGAGGCCCGGAGGAGCGGGCATTCGGGGCTGCCCTCAGCAGACTATGTGCTGATCGAATTCGAGGACAACGGCATCGGAATTCCGCCGGAGAACAGAAGCAAGATCTTCGAACCATTCTTCTCCACCAAGGAGGTCGGCAAGGGGACCGGCCTCGGCCTGTCGACAGTTTATGGTATCGTGCAGCAGACTGGCGGATACATATTCTTCGCCAGCGATGTCGGGCGCGGCACGAAGTTCCAGATTTACCTGCCGCGCCATGTTGCCGAGGAGGGCGCCTCGGAGCAGGCGATGGCCGAGAAGCCCGAGGGACCGACTGATCTTACCGGCAACGCACGCATCCTCCTGGTTGAGGACGAGGAGGCGGTGCGGGCGTTCGGCGCGCGCGCGCTGACCAGCCGCGGCTACAAGGTCGATGTCGCCGCATCGGGGGTCGAGGCGCTTGAACTCATCCGGAGCAGCGGCAACCAGATCGACCTCGTGGTGTCCGACGTCGTGATGCCGGAGATGGACGGGCCGACGCTGCTTCGCGAATTGCGGAAGCTGCAGCCGCATCTCAAGATGATCTTCGTTTCCGGCTATGCCGAGGACGCCTTCAAGAAGAACCTCCCCGAAGGCGAGGCCTTCGCCTTCCTGCCGAAGCCGTTCTCGCTGAAGCAGCTCGCCACCGCCGTGAAGGAGGCGCTCGCCGACTGATTCGTTCAGGCCGAGCCCTGCGGCGGCTTGTCCATTTGGTCGCGCAATGAGCCGTCGCTCGGGCCGGGCGGCGGCTTGGCCGCGAAACCGCGCAACACCTCCATGATCACGGCGGCGTTCGGCATCTCCTTGGCGATGTAGCTGTCGCGCTGCTGGCCGAAGATCCGCTCGAAAATCCCGGCCTTCACCGTGCCGGTCGCCACCAGGACCTCCATCAACAGCTTCAACGCATCGACAATGGCGATCTCGCTGTCGCGCAGGCGCTCCTCGTCCTTGCGATTCTCGGGCATCCGATTTCCTTTTCGAGCTTGGCCGCACCTAAACACATGCCGCCGGGACGGTCGACCGTCAGGCGGCTCGCTGCTGTGACAGGTGTCGGATTCCGCAGTTGCGCCACGAGAACAAATAGAGTACAAAGATCGAAGGCGGACCGCGGGGCGATCGGATTGCCGGCGTTTGAACGGTCCTTGGCACTGTGGAATAAGGAACGCGGGAATGGCAACCAGTTCTCTTCGCCTGATCGAGGGCAGCATGGACAAGTCGAAGGCGCTTGATGCGGCGCTCAGCCAGATCGAGCGCGCCTTTGGCAAGGGTTCGATCATGCGGCTCGGCAAGACCGAGCAGAACGCCGACATTGCAACCGTCTCGACCGGATCTCTGGGCCTTGATATCGCGCTTGGAATCGGCGGGCTGCCGCGCGGCCGGGTGGTCGAGATCTACGGGCCGGAATCCTCGGGCAAGACGACGCTGGCCTTGCACACCATCGCCGAAGCGCAGCGGGCGGGCGGCGTTTGCGCCTTCATCGACGCCGAACACGCGCTGGACCCGACCTATGCCCGGAAGCTCGGCGTCAATCTCGACGACCTCCTGATTTCGCAGCCCGACACCGGCGAGCAGGGGCTTGAGATCGCCGACACGCTGGTGCGTTCGGGCGCGATCGACGTTCTGGTCGTCGATTCGGTGGCGGCGCTGACGCCGCGGGCCGAGATCGAGGGCGAGATGGGAGACTCCTTGCCCGGCCTGCACGCCCGGTTGATGAGCCAGGCACTCCGCAAGCTCACCGCTTCCATCGCGCGGTCGAAATGCATGGTGATCTTCATCAACCAGATCCGGATGAAGATCGGCGTGATGTTCGGCAGTCCCGAAACGACCACGGGCGGCAATGCGCTGAAATTCTACGCCTCCGTCCGCCTCGACATCCGCCGCATCGGCGCGATCAAGGATCGCGACGAGGTCGTCGGCAACCAGACCCGGGTCAAGGTGGTCAAGAACAAGCTCGCGCCGCCCTTCAAGCAGATCGAGTTCGACATCATGTACGGCGAAGGCATTTCCAAGATGGGCGAGCTTGTCGATCTCGGCGTAAAGGCCAATGTGGTCGAGAAGTCGGGGTCTTGGTTCTCGTT